>CAZLEC010000074.1:0-11941 GCA_964558245.1 uncultured Burkholderiales bacterium
GCATCTCGGGGCAGTTGTCGGCGTGGATCAGGACCTTGTCGCCGATCTCGATCCCGCGGTCGCGCATCCCGGCCGCGAGGTCGCGCGTTGCCGCGACGAGCTGCGCGTAGGTCCAGCGCTCACCGTCGCCGTCGAAAGGCTCCCAGATCAGGGCGGGATGGTCAGGCTTCTTGGTGGCCCAGTGCTGCAAGAGCCAGGGGATGTCCTGCCCGTGCATCTGCAACTCGTTGATCGCCGAACGGTCCATTCCCTGCCCTCTTCGCCGTCGATAGTGCCGGGAAGCTAATCCGCTGGTCAGCGCCAGCTACCGCGCGGCGCTGGAAATCTCACGCGTTCCCTGCACCTTTGGCACCTGACGGTCGCTCCGTGCTCCAGAACGTAAGGCGTCAGGCGGAGCCCGTCGACGCGCGCGCACGCCGGGCACTGGTCGGTCACATAGCTGAGACGCAACGCCTGAGCGCTCTCGTCATCAGCGGCCGGGCCCGCGCACTCAGGACACACAACCATGCTGCGGCCATCGTTCGGCGCCGGTGGGCTCAAGACGCGGCGGGTCGACTTCCCGCACGTGACACAACGGCCATAGTTGTGTTTCCGCTTCATACGGGATGGAACCATAAGTCTGAAGCGTGGCTCGATTCGAGCGATTTATGCGCCAGTGACGGAAGAACGCTGGGTGTGGTGTTAGTACGACCTCATCGTGTGAGCTGACCACCTTGGTTGGCGCCGACCCTCCGGGCAAACTCGAGAGGTGCGGGCGAGCCCGTCGCGTCGTAGGTCTGGAGTTGCCGTGAGTATCCAGGGTCGCGGAACCGAGTGATCGAGGCCTGGCGGGTCGCTCGGTATCGGTTCCGCGCGACGTTCGGGCGGCAGTGGGGTGGCTTGCTCGCGATCGTCGTGCTGATCGGGCTGGTCGGCGGGTTGGCGATGGGCGCGGTCGCGGGGGCGCGGCGCACGCAGTCGTCGTTCCCCGAGTACCTGCGCCACGTCAATGCCGACAATTTGGGAGTCATCACCGCGTTCGACGCGCCGGGAGTGAGCAACGTCCCCTACAACGCGGGGCTCGTCGCGAAGATCGCGCGCCTGCCCCTCGTGAAGCAGGTCGGAGATTTCACGATCGTTGATCCCGACACCACGCCACTCGACGGCCATGAGATCCATCTGGCGCCCGGCGGTTCTCCGCCGAACATCGGCGGGAGCTTCGACGGTCAGTTCTCGAAGGTGGACCGCGTGACGCTCAAGAGTGGTCGGCTCGCCGATCCTCGGCGCGCCGACGAGGTGGTCATGGACGCGGGCGCGGCGCAGGCGTTCGGCATGCACATCGGCTCGGTGCTTCCGGTGGGCTTTTACACGAACAGCCAGCAGTCGCCGGGACTGCAGCCCGCCCCGGGAACGAAACTCCCGGTCCCGCACGTCAAGATCGATCTCAAGTTGGTCGGGATCGTCGTGTTCCCCTCCCAAGTCGTCGAGGACGAGGTCGACGCCCACAGCGACACTTGGATGTTGCTCACTCCCGCGCTCATGCACGAGCTCGTTCCGTGTTGCGCGTTCGTCACCGAAACCTTGATGCCGATCGTTGGCGGAAACCGAAACGCCGCGATCGTGCAGAAGCAGATCATCGGGACTGATCCGCAGCTGAAGCAGTTCAACGGTGGGGGCAGCGACATGACCGCGGTCGAGGAGGCGAAGGCCGAGCGCGCGGTCGAGCCCGAGTCGATCGCGCTCGCCGTGTTCGGAGCGATCGCCGCGATCGCCGCGCTGCTCCTCGCCAGCCAGCTGATCGGCCGGCAGATCCGCTTCGGAACCGACGAACGCGCAGTCATGCGAGCGCTCGGTGCGCGCCCGGCGACGACAGTCGGCGACGGTCTGTTCGGAGTCCTCGGCGCGGTCGGGCTGGGATCGCTGTTCGCGGCGGCCGTGGCGGTCGCCATCTCACCGTTCGCGCTGCTCGGCCCGGTCCGGCGCGTCGAGCACGTCTCGATCGGGTTCGACTGGACTGTGCTCGGCGCAGGTCTCGCCGGTCTCATTGTTGTGCTCGGCGCGGTCGCCGCTTTCGTTGCGTACCGCCAAGCGCCCCATCGGATCGCGCACCGTCCCGAGCGCGCTCGAAGCCGCGGGTCGCGGCTGGGCCGCGCGGCCGCGGAAGCGGGTCTTCCGACCTCGGCGGTGACGGGCGTTCGTTTCGCGCTCGATCCCGGCGCCGGCCGCAATGCGGTTCCGGTGCGCTCCGCGATCGTCGGCGCGGTGCTCGCGGTCGTCGTGGTGACCTCGACGGTGACGTTCGGCTCGAGCTTGCACGCGCTCGTTACGCGTCCTGCGCTGTACGGGTGGAACTGGAACTACCAGTTGCTCTCGGGTTTCGGAGGCCAGGAGGACATGCCCGAGAAGGAGGTGGCGACGCTGCTCGATCATGATCGGTACGTGAGTTCGTGGTCCGGTATCTACTTCGCCGGCGCCTTGATCGACGGCCAGCGCGTGCCCGTGATCGGGACGAACCCGGGTGCGCCGGTCGCCCCGCCGTTGCTCTCGGGGCACGGCTTCGACAAACCCGACGAGGTCGTGCTCGGCGCGAGCACTCTCGCCGCACTCAACAAGCATGTCGGTGACACGGTCGTGGTCAGCTCGGGGGCGAGCGGCAAGTCGGCAACCTTGCGCATCGTCGGGACCGCGACCATGCCCGCGATCGGCGCCAACGGCAATCACCCGACCATGGGCACCGGCGCACTCCTCGACGAGCGCCTCATCCCGCTCGGCCAACGAAACCGGCAACAGAGTGCGATCCCAGGACCCCAGGCGGTTCTCCTCCGCATCAACAAGACCGCAGCACCAACTGCGGCACTCCACTCGCTCGACGCGATCGTCAACACGTTGAACAAGAGTCCGGACGGGCCGATCAGCGGCGTGACCACCGTGCTGCGACCCGCGGAGATCGTCAACTACCGGTCGACCGGCAGCACACCCGCGCTCCTTGGCGCGGCACTCGCCGTCGGTGCTCTCACCGCACTCGCGCTCACCCTGGCTGCGTCCGTACGACGACGCCGACGCGAGCTCGCGCTCCTCAAGACGCTGGGCTTCACCCGCCGGCAGCTCGCAGCGGTCGTTGCCTGGCAATCCACGATCGCCGTCGCGATCGGTGTCGTCGTCGGAGTCCCCGTCGGCATCGTCGTGGGACGGACGCTGTGGAACCTCTTCGCCCGCCAGATCCACGCGGTGCCCGCCCCGACCGTCCCGGCACTCACCGTTGCGCTGATCGCGGTCGGCGCACTCGCCCTTGCGAATCTCGTCGCGGCAATCCCCGGATTCCTCGCAGCGCGCACCCGCACGGCGGTGCTGCTCCACGCCGAATAGGGCCAATTCTCCGGTCTCTGTGAGAATGCGCCGGATCGCCGACAACTCGTCGCGGTCTACCGAGAACCGAGGGCAAGCCGTGACGGATGAGGAGATCGAGGCGATGTTCACTCCAGGGCCGCCGTGCGCGCAGCTGCTCGGTTGGCGGCTCCTGGATCACGACGAGGCCAGAGGCTGGATCAGGGTCGGCTTCGTCGCTACCGCGCAGTTCTTGAATCCGGCCGGTCGCGTGCAGGGTGGGATGCTCGCGGCGATGCTCGACGACACGATGGGTCCGGCGGTGTTGGTCAAGAGCGGTGGTGCGCTGTATCCCTCGTCGATCGATATGAACGTCAGCTACTTGTCTGCCGCGAAGCCCGGGCCGTTGGTGTGTGAGGGCGAGGTGATTCGGCTGGGGAAGTCGGTGGGCTTCGTCGAGGGCCGGTTGATGGACGAGAGCGGACGACTTCTCGTACGCGCGACCTCCAGCGTGATGCTCGTCCCGTCGGAGCGGGTCGCGCTCTAGGTTCAGATTCTCCAGGGCTTGAGGTCGCCGGCGTCGAGGCGCTCGAGTCGTTCGAGCCATCCCGGCATCCCGACGTCGGTCATCGCGCGCCGGGCTCGGGCGACAGCTTGTGACGCGAGGTCGTCGTCGCCGGATGTGCCGCGAAGCCGAGCTGCAGTCGCGAGCTCGAGCCGGGCGATCGAACCCCACGTGGGCGACGCGATCGCGTCGCACTGTTCGACGGCGCGGGTGAGGTGCACGAGCGCAGTGTCGAGGTCGCCGGCGGTCGCGGCGAGGATGCCGAGCGCGGTGTCGAAGGGGCCGTAGAACCAGCTGATCGAGTTGGTGAAGTAGTAGCCGGAGTGGCCGGCGAACTCTGCGTGGAGCGCCGCGGCCGCGTCGGGCTCCTCCAGCCGGCGCAGACTCTCGGCGAGCACGCCGGTGTTGGCGGGCCGCGTCCACGCGGGGCGTAGTGCGTCGACCGCGACCCATTGCCGCCAGTACTCGCGGAGGCCGTCGATATCGCTGCCGGCGCCGAGGTATCCGAAGTAGGGCTCGGTGGCGGCCGGCACGATGCTGCGCACTTCGGCCCAGCTTGCGGTTGCGCCCTTCCAGTCGCCGCGCAAGTAGGCGATCTGCGTGCGCCCGTTGGCGGCGGCGAAATGCGCGCCGAAGTCTTCGGGGGGCATCGCGTCGCGCTCGGCAACGATCGCTTCCGCGTCGGCGAAGCGCCCCGCGATCAACGCCCAAACGATTCTCCACCCGCCCACCACTCCGCGATGCGAGGTGCGATAGCCGGGGAGCGCCCGCAGGCTGCTCGCCTCGAACGCAACGTCCATATCGACGATTGCCGCATCGGCGCCGTCGAGATCACCGAACACGAGGCGAGCCTCGGCGAGCTGCGCGTAGGCGTCGAGCCGGGCGCGTCCTGATTCGGCGACGGCGATCGCCAAAGCTTCCTCGCTGAATCGGAGCTGTGCGGCCGGATCGATGCTGGTCACCATGAACGCCACCGCGTTCGCGGCGACCTGGCGGACGTCCTGGGCGTCGAGCCGGACGGCCATGTCGTACGCCTCGCGTGCGACGCGCAATCCTTCGTCGCCGGGTGCGCCCCTGAGCCACTGGACGTAGCGCGCCAAGACGCCCGCGCGGAGCATCGAGTCTCCGGAAGGGAGCAAGCCGAGCGCGCCACGAAGCTGCGCCGGGCCGCGGTCGTCGCTGAAAAAGAAGAAGGTGTTCCCAGATCCGTATGCGATCGCGGCCTCGCAGGCAGTCTCGATGTCGCCGGCCTGGACCGCACGTGCGTACGCGTCCGCGACAACGTCCTTGGATTCGTCGAGCGATCCGGATCCGTCGAGCGCGCGTCCGAGGAGCAGGAGCAAACCGGTCCGTTCCGAGTCGGCAACGTCGCCGAGCCTTGCTGCGTCGAGCGCGCGGCGAGCGAAGGTCACCGCTTCTTCGGGCGCCGCGAGCTCGAGGGCTTGTTCGGCGGCCGCGCGTGCGTACCGCACGGCGCGATCGGTTTCGCCCATCACCGCGGCTTCGCCGAAGTGGTACGCGAGCTCGCCCAGGGGCGGGTCGGGCTGCGCTTCGAGCGCGACGCCGGCGGCGCGGTGCAGACGCACCCGGCGGTTCGTGCCCAGCTCATCGACCAGCACCGTGCGCACGAGTGCATGGGCGAACGAATAGCGTCCAGGGCGGCCGGGCACGTCGCCGATCAGGCGGGCGCGTTCCGCGGCTTCGAGCGCCTCCAGCACTGCCTCGGCCGACTCGCCGGCGATTTCGGCGAGCAGCCCGGTGTCGAACTCGCGTCCGATGACTGACGCCGCCCCGAGCATCGTGTTCGTCGCGTCGGGCAGTTCCGCGAGCCGGCGGCCGATGACCTCCCGCACTCCTTCGGGCAGGCCCGCCGCGTCGAGGGTCGCGCTCGGCCGCCAGCGGCCGTCGGTTTGGACCAGGCCGCCGGTTTCGATGAGGTGCAACAACACCTCACGGACGAAGAACGGATTGCCATCGGTGTCACGCCACAGCGTTGCCGCGAACTCGCGGGCGGGGTCATCGAGATCCTGTCCGCCCGCGCGCTCGAGGAGCGCCGCAATGCCGTCGCCGTCGAGACCCCCGAGCGTCAGCCGGCTCACACCACGCTGGCGGCGCAGATCCGCGAGCACGCCGGCGAGTGGGTGCGCGCGATCAACGTCGGTATCGCGATACGTCGCGACCACGAGCACCGACGCCGGCGCATCGGCCTTCAGCAGGTGCAACAACAACAGCAGGGTCGAACGATCAGCCCAGTGCAGGTCGTCGAGCACCAACAACACGGGCGCCTCGGCCGACGTTGCGGCAATGAGACCCGCCACCGCCTCGAACAACAACAGGCGTTCGGTCTCGGGATCAGTCGCGGCGGCGGCCGGAAGCCCCTCGACCCGGCGGGCCAGCTCGGGAACGATGCGCGCCAACTCGCCACCGTGTTCGCCAACATGGCGTTCGAGTATCTCTTCGGGTGCGCTCTTCACCAGCGCGCGCAACGCTTCGCGCCACGGTCCGTACGGCGCGTCCACGTGCTCGTCGGTGCGACCGAGCAAGACCAGCGCACCTTCGGCGTGCACCGACCGGGCGAGCTCGGCGACCAGGCGCGTCTTCCCGATGCCGGGCTCACCGGCAATCATCACGACGCGCCGTTCGCCCGCCGCCGCGGCTTTCCACTCCGCGCCCAACTGGTCGAGCGCACCATCGCGTCCGGCAAACGGCCACTCGCCGCCGTCGGGTGCGAGCGCGCCCGGGAGCGGCGCCGCGAGCGCAGCCGCGGCCGGGGTCCACACGACGTCGGCCGCACCGACCGGTTCCGGAATGCCCTTGAGCTCGAGCGTGCCGAGGGACCGGAACTCGTGCCCGCCCCGACTCCCCGACAGGAGGCGCACCACTTCGCTCACCAGGATCTGGCCCGGCGCGGCCGCCGCGCACAGCCGCGAACCCTCGACCACCGGCACTCCGAACCAGTCGTCACCCTCGCGGGTGGCGTCACCGGCGGAGATCCCGACCCGCATCGCAACGCGATCAGCCGCGCCTCGGGAGGCCGCGTCGATCGCTCGCTGCATGGCGACCGCAGCCGACACCGCGTCGGAGGCGCTCCCGAACGCGAGCATCAACCCGTCACCGAGGCTTTTGACCACCTCGCCGCCGTGGGCTTCGACCTGGCGTTCGAGCAGATCGAAATGACGGCGGCGCAGATCGTCGAACCGGTCGTCGCCGAGGCGCGTCAGGAGCTCCGTCGAACCCACGATGTCGGTGAAGCAGATGACAACCGTTCCGGCCACGTTGGTCAGCCGGCGACGGCGTAGAGCTGCCACGTGTCGGGGACGCCTTTGAGCTCGTGGGCTCCGCGATCGCTGAATTCAATTCCCGAGCCGACCACGAGGTCTTTGACGGTACGTGACACGAGTACTTCGCCGGCGTCGGCGAGCGCGACCACACGGGCACCGATGTGAACGGCCAGGCCCGTTACTTCGTTGCCTCTGAGCTCGATCTCGCCGGTGTGCACGCCGGCGCGGATCTCGACTCCGAGGCCCTGCACACCTTCGCGGATCGCGCGCGCACACGACACGGCGCGCGCCGGACCTTCGAACCGGGCGATGAATCCGTCGCCCTCGGTGCTGACCTCGTGACCGCGGAACCGTTGGACGCAGCGGCGTATCAGGCCGTAGTAGCTCTCGATGACCTCGTGCCAGCGGCGATCGCCCATCGTCGCGGCTTGCTCGGTGGATCCCACGATGTCGGTGAACAGGAGCGTCGCGAGAACGCGCTCGTCGGCGACGGCGGAGCGGGCACCGGTCACGAACTCCTCGACCTCCGACACGACCTTGTCGACTTCGGCGAACCACGGAAAGTGATCAACGCCGTCGAGTGTGACCAGTCGGGCATCGGGAAGGTGTTCGGCGAGATATCGGCTCTGTTGTTCGAACATCGACATCGTGGTGCCGTGAACGACGAGACACGGCGCCTGCACGCTCGGCAGCGCCGCGTGCACGTCGGTGTCGAGGAGCGCCTCGTACATCGCGCGAACCCCGCCCGGGCTGTTCGAGAGGCGCTCCGCCTGGCCCCACAGCGCGACGGTACGGGGCTCTTCGATCCGCGAGGTGCCGAAGCCGAGCAGCGACCAGCCGGTGCCGTACCGCTCGAGCATGAAGTCGGTGAACTCTCGGTGCGCGTCGGGTTCCCAAACATCGGTGTGGCCGGGCACGCCCCCGTAGCGAACGAACGTCTCGTACAAGACGATCGCCTCGACGCGGGCGGGGTACGTCGCCGCGAACAGCAAGCTGATCGGCCCACCCTCGGAGACGCCGAACAGCGTGGCCTTGGTGCTGCCGACCGCGTCCATCACCGCTCGGATGTCGTCCATCCGATCCTCGAGGCTCGCTGCACCCATGACTCGATCGGAGAGGCCGTTGCCGCGCTTGTCGAACACCACGACCCGTGCGAACGACGCAAGACCCTCGAGGAACTCGAGTGTAGCCGGGAAGTTCGTGGAAGAACTCGACGTGAGAGACGATCCCGGGCACGAAGATTAGATCCCGCGGCCCGTCACCGATCACCTGGTACGCGACGCTCAGGTCGCCGCTCTTCGCGTAACGGGTCTCGCTGACGTCCGCCATCGACGGAATCTAGACCGTTGACCCGGCCGGAACATCGGGAGAGACCGCGCCGACCACGCCCATCTCGAAGTCAGCGACCCGCGCCATGGCTACCAGGTGACGCGCAAGTGACGCGCGGCTCCTGCGACCGTGGTCTCGGATGAGTACGGTTCCCATCACGGTTCGAACGGCCAACCTGGCGTCGAACGCGACGCGCGACGCGCGACACGTCGACGACGGCTCGACGTGACTGAGCAGACACGCGATCTGCCGGTTTGGACGGACGGCTTGCGAGCCAATCACCGACGTCGGCCGCGGCTCTTGCAGCTCAGGCGCGGTCCGTGGCCCGGCAAGTAGCGTTGCACGGATCGCGTCGCCGGACTGTCGTGTCGGAGGGTGGGTCTTGAGCACGTCGGGCTTGGTGACGATCCTGTTCACGGATCTCGTCGGCTCGACTGCGCTGTCGCAGGACGTCGGTGACACGGCCGCAGACAACGTGCGCCGCGAGCATTTCAACGTGTTACGGCAGGCGATCGGCCGGACCGGCGGCACCGAGGTGAAGTCGATTGGCGACGCGTTGATGGTGTCGTACCCGGCCGCGGCCGATGCGATCGCGGGTGCCGTCGCGATGCAACAGGGTGTCGACCTGCACAACCGGCGCAGTGAGGATCCGCGCCTCGCGATGCGGGTCGGGATCAGCGCGGGCGACGCGTCTTTCGAAGACGGCGACTGGTTCGGCACACCGGTGGTCGAGGCGTCGAGGCTGTGCACCGCGGCCGAGGGTGGCCAGATCCTCGTGACCGACATCGTGCGCGTGCTCGCCGGATCGCGCTCCCAACACGAGTTGCGGCTCGTCGGCGAGGTCGAAGCCAAGGGCCTCACCGCTCCGATCAGCGCGTGCGAGGTCGTATGGACCCCGATGAGTGAGCGCGCCACGGAATCGCGGTCGGTGCCGCTGCCTCCGGTGATCGAACAGGCCGACACGTTCGCGTTCGTCGGCCGCCGCGCGGAACGGGATGCGCTCGTTGACGCGTGGAAGGAGGTCGTGGCCGGCGGCCGAAGCGTCGTGTTGATCGCGGGCGAGCCCGGCATCGGCAAGACCCGATTGGTGAAGGAAGTCTGCCGGCTCGCACACGATCACGGCGGTCTCGTGCTCTGGGGCGGCTGCGAAGAGGACTTGGGAATTCCCTACCAACCGTTCGCCGAGGCGTTGCGCTGGTACGCGACCGCCGGACCGATCGACGACCTCCGCGATCTGCTGGGTCCGCTCGGCGGCGAGCTCACGCGCCTGGTACCCGACCTCGATCGCCTGGTGCCCGGTCTTCCCATGCCGGTGAGCGCCGATCCCGAGACCGACCGGTACCGGCTGTTCGAGTCGGTCGTCGATCTTCTCAGCTCATTGTCGGCGGCCACGCCGGTGATGTTGGTGCTCGACGACGTGCACTGGGCGGCCAAGCCCACGCTCCTCATGCTGCGGCACGTCCTGCGCGCATCGGCCGTGCTGCGGATCCTGATCGTCGCGACGTATCGCGACACCGATCTCGACCGCACCCACCCGCTCGCGGAGATGCTCGCCGATCTGCGGCGCGAGCCCACTGTCGAACGGCTCGCGCTCACCGGTCTCGACGAGCAAGGGGTCGCGGAGTTCCTCGAACGCACGGCCGGCCACGCGCTCGACGATCCAGGTCGCGCGCTCGCGGTGGCGATACACGCCGAGACCGAGGGGAATCCGTTCTTCATCGGCGAGGTTCTGCTCCACCTGGTGGAGAGCGGGGCGATCGTGGAACGTGACGGCCGTTACACCGTCGATCGCAGCCTCGATGACGTCGGTATCCCCGAAGGCGTGCGCGAGGTCATCGGCCGCCGCCTCTCGACGCTCGAGCCCGCGACCAACGAGGTGCTGAGCGCGGCGTCGGTGATCGGGCGCGACTTCGAGGTCGGCCTGCTGACGAAGCTCTCCGATGGTGGTGAAGATGCCGTGCTCGACGCACTCGAAGCCGCCGAGCGCACGGGGCTCGTCAACGCCGTACCGGGCCGCGCCGCGCAGTACCGATTTTCCCATGCGCTCGTACGCACGACGCTCTACGACGAGCTCACCACGAGCCGCCGGCTTCGCTTGCACCGTTCGGTTGCCCGCGCGCTGGTCGACCGCCCCGACGCCGCGACCCGCCTCACCGAGCTCGCGCGCCACTTCAGCGAGTGCGCAGCCCTCGGCGAAGTAGACCGCGCGATCGTGTACTGCCGGCGAGCCGGCGACGCGGCCGCCGCCGAGGTCGCGTACGAGGAAGCCGCGAGTCACTACGAGCGAGCACTCGGCGCGCTCGATCTTGCCGACGACCCCGACCCGGCAACGCGGGCCGACCTGCTCTGCCTCGCCGGCACCGCGCTCGTGACCATCGCCGATCCGCGCGGCCGCGACCTGCTCTACTCGGCCGCCGATATCGCTCGCCGCATCGGCGACACGGAGCGCCTCGCGGACGCCGCGCTCGCGCTCCACCGCGACCACGCCACCCGCGAGCTCAACGACGTCGACGAGCCGATGATCGCGTTGCTCGACGAGGCACTCCCCGCGGTGAGCCCCGGCGACGTCGAGCGTCGGGCGCTGCTCTCGTCGGCCCTCCTCATGGAGCTGGTCTGGCTGGCTCCCCAACGGTCCCGCCGGCTGGCCCTCGCCGACGAGGCCCTCGACCTCGCTCGGCAGGCCGACGACGATCGGGTCCTCGTTCGCGTCCTCAGCGAACAGGTGCACGGGTACGACCACACGGATGTCCGCGCCATCGAACGCTACGTTGCGCACGCCGCCGACATGGTGCGCATCGCGACCGCAGTCGAAGACCCGATCCTGCTGTTCGAGGCACACACCCAGCAGATTTACGGCTCGATATTCATGGGAGATCGGGCGACCTTCGACGCCGCCCTCGAATCCGTCGGATCGCTCGCCGGGCAGCTCCGTCAGCCGAGGCTCGAGGCCCGCGCGCTCGCGATGCGCATCGCACAGGAGCTTCTCTCGGGCCGACTCGATGACGCCGAAGAGAAGATTGCCGCGCTACGCGAGTACGTCGCCGCTCACAGAGTGCCGAACGACTCCGCGCACGCAAGCCTGGCGTTCCAGCTCTACTACGAGCGGGGCCGGCTCGCCGAGCTCGAACCCCTGCTCGCGCAATTGGTTGCCGATCAACCGCAAATCGTCGCGTGGCGGGCGGCGCTGCTGACCGCCTATACCAATACGGACCGGCTCGAGGACGCGCGAGACCAACTCCGAAAACTCGCGGAGAGCGACTTCGCGATGGTGCCCCGCGACAACCTCTGGGTGCCGACAATGCTCGGTGTCGTCACCGCCGCGGGCGACACTCGTGAGCTCGACATTGCCGAGCGGGCCTACCACTACCTCCTGCCGTTCCGGGGGATCGTCGCCCTCACCGGCCTGACAGCGATCCTGCCGGTCGCGCTCGGTCTCGGCGTCGCGGCCGCGGCCCTCGGGCAC
>CAZLEC010000075.1:0-9595 GCA_964558245.1 uncultured Burkholderiales bacterium
ACTCCCGGTGTCGAGACGCGTTCGCTGGGACGGGGCCGCTCGGCGCTGCAACCGCCGGCCGGCGGCGCGCCTCCCGCCCGGACGGATCCGTCGCCGTCGGCGAGCACACCGGCGACGACGACGCCGCGCTCGGGGACTACGCCGGGCTCGGGCAGCACACCACCCACAACCGGCGCCGGAGCGTCGCGAACGGTCGTCGGGCCGGTCGTGTCGAACCGTTACGGAGACGTGCAGGTCGAGGTCATCGTGCAGGGCGGTCAGCTGGCCGACGTCGAGGCGCTCGAGCTGCCCTCCGACCGCGACCGATCGCGGTACATCAACAGCATCGCCGGCCCCGACCTGCGGCAGGAGGCGTTGCAAGCGCGCAGCGCGAACATCGACGTGATCACCGGCGCCACGTACACGAGCGAGAGCTACGCACAGTCGCTGCAGAGCGCCCTCGATCAGGCCGGACTGTGATGCCGGCCGCGACGGCTCGGGGAACACGGCGCGTCGAGCCGATGTGGGGCACCGTGATCACCGTCGACGTGCGCGACCCGATCGATCAACGCGTCGTCGACGGCGTGTTCGCCTGGTTCCGGCGTGTCGACGACCTCTTCAGCACCTGGCGCGCCGACACCGAGATCAGCCGCATCGGTCGCGGCGAGTTGTCGCTCGAGCGGGCGAGCGCGGAGGTGCGCGAAGTGCTGGCGCGGTGCGAGCGAATGCGAAGAGAGACCGGCGGCGCGTTCGACGTCACCGTCGGCGAGCGGGCCGAGGTCGCGCCGCGGCCGGGGCTCGCGCCCCTCGACCCGTCGGGTTTCGTGAAGGGCTGGGCGCTCGAACGCGCGGTCGAACGACTCGTGTCGGGCGGCGCCCGGCGTTGTTGCATCAATGCCGGCGGCGACGTCGTGGTGCGGTCGCGCGCCGGCGACCCCGACCCGTGGCGCGTCGGCATCCAGCATCCGTGGGAGCGCGACAAAGTCGCCGAGGTCGTGCTCGTTCGGACCGGGGCGGTCGCGACGTCGGGGCGAGCCGAGCGCGGCGATCACGTGATCGATCCCCGGACCCGGCGTCCGGCGCGCGGGCTGGTCTCGGCGACGGTCGTGGCCGCCGATCTCGGCATCGCGGACGCGCTGGCGACGGCGGCCGTCGCGCACGGATCGATCGCCGAGCCCTGGTTGGCCGGCCGGCCCGACGTGGCGGCCCTCGGGATTACCGACGCCGGCGCCGTCGTGACCACTCCGACGTTCTCGGCCTACCGCTCCGGGTGACGCCAGATCGCGGAGCGCGAGGAATCGCGATCGGTTCACAGGTGATGCACATGCAAAACCCCGCGCGCTCCGAGATTGGCATGGTCAGCTGACCGTTGTGCGAAAACTGTCTGTTCCCATGATTGCGCTGGTTGCCACCCTGGGCCTCGCGGCCTGCGGCGGTGGAGGCTCGGCGAAAGCGAGCGCGTCGGGCACGACGCCCTCGACGACGACGGCGGGTGGCGGCGGCCTCCAGAACGCGGCGTTCACCACCTGCTTGAAGCAGCACGGTGTCACCTTGCCCGCCGGGTTCGGCGGCGGCCGCCGGCGCGGCGGAAGTGGCGCACCCGGCGGCGCTCCTGGTGGAGCCGGCGGACCGGGCCGGCTCGGCGGCAGCGGCGGGCGCGGCGGCTTCTTCGGCGGTGGCGGCGCCGGACTCTCGACGGCGCAGCAGGCCGCGTTCTCGGCCTGCCGCTCGAAGCTCCCCAACGGTGGCCAGTTCGGCGGCGGACGCGGGTTCGCCGGCGGCGCCAGCGCGACGCAGCTAAAGGCCTACCTGTCGTGCCTCAGCGACAACGGCGTGAAGGTGCCGACCACGACTTCGGCTCCCGCCGGTGGCTCGGGGTTCCGGGGCTTCGGGAGCGCGATCGGCGGACTGCGCAACGATCCGCACTTCGCCGCGGCGAGCAAGAAGTGTGCCCCGCTGCTCCCCGCGCGCGGCACGCGCCCGCCGACTTCGCCGGCCGCCGGCTGAAGCGTCGATCGGCCGCACGCGGCGCGAGCTCCAATCGAATCAGCGCAAGAGAAATCGGTGACATGACATGCGCAAACGGCTCTTCCTGAATGGGTTTCTCGCGCTCGTCGTGATCGGCGCCGCAGTCGGGGCGTACTTCACGGTGCACTCGAAGTCGAGCTCGGCCTCGACCACGGAGACGCTGGCGACCGCGAAGCGGGGCGTCGTGTTGTCGAGCGTGACCTCGACCGGCAACGTCGAGGCGCCGACCGACCTCTCGCTGTCGTTCCAGCAGTCGGGTCAGGTCACGGCGATCCTCGTGTCTCCCGGCGCGCACGTCACCGCCGGCCAGGCGCTCGCCACGATCGACGACACCGCCCAGAAGCTGGCACTCGCGTCGGCGCAAGCCGGGCTGACGTCGGCGCAGGCGAGCTTCGCGGCGTTGGAGCGCGGCGAGACCTCGATCGAACGGCAAGCCGACCAGATGTCCGTCGTGTCGGCCCAGCAGAACATCACGCAAGCGCAGCAGGGCGTCGCCAACGCGCAGCAGAGCGCGGCGAGCAACCTCGCCAAGTACCAGTCCGCGATCGACCAGGCGCGCCAATCGCTCGCGTCGGCCAACGCCGCAGTCACGTCGGCCCAGAGCGACGTCGGCCAGTCGGAGAGCGCGCTCGCGAGCCTGCAGGCGTCTGCCGACCCCGGCCACCCGGCCGGAGCATCGCTCGACTCGATCACGACCCGATACCAGCTCGCGCAGGCGCAGTGCGGCACTCCGCCCACTGGCACTTCGGCGAACGGTGTCGCGTGCGCGCAGGTCTCCAACCTCCTCAACTTCGTGAAGAACGTGCAGTCGGCGCAGTCGAGCTTGAGTCAGGCGCAAGCCGGCGTGACCCAGGCCCAGGACGGGCTCACGAGCGCGCAGCAAGCGCAGACGAGCGGCGAGGCGCAGGACCAGCAGCAGATCCAGAGCGCGCAGGGCCAGCTCACCTCGGCGCAGACGCAATACCAGTCGACCCTCGTGAACAACGCCGTGAAGGAAGAGCCGCCCAAGCCGGAGCAGCTCGCACAGGCGCAGTCGTCGATCATCTCGGCGCAGGCGCAATTGCAGACCGCCATGAAGAACGAGAGTGAGACGACACTGACCGCGCCGGTCGCCGGCGTCGTCGCGTCGGTCAGCGGCCTCGTCGGCCAGCAGTCGGGGAGTGGCGGCGGCTCCTCGTCGTCGGGAAGCTCGTCGTCTTCGGCTTCCTCGGCGTCGTCCTCTTCGTCTTCTTCCTCGTCGGGCTCGGGGTTCATCGAGCTGACCAACGTGAACCTGCTCGACGTCAGCGTCGGCTTCACCGAGACCGATGCACCGAACGTGCACGTCGGGCAAGCGGCGACGATCACGCTCGACGCGCTCCCGAATCAGACGTTCACCGGCCACGTGATCGATCTCGACACCAACTCGACGCTCGTGAGCAACGTCGTGACCTACTACGCCAAGGTCGCGTTCGACTCGCCGCCAACGGGCGTGAAGCCCGGCATGACGGCGTCGGTCAACGTCGTGCTCCAGAAGGTTGACGACGCGATCACGTTGCCGACGTCGGCCGTGTCGACGACCGGTACCACCGAGACCGTGACCGTCAAGGCCGCGAACGGAAGCCAGAGCTCGAAGCAGATCACCATCGGCCTGCGAGGTGACAACGCAGTCGAGATCAAGAGCGGTCTCAGCGTCGGCGACCAGGTGGTGGAGACCTCGACCGCATCGACGGGCGCGGGCACGCTCGGCGGGCGGCTGGGTGGGGCCGGTGGTCTCGGCGGTGGTCTCGGTGGCGGTGGCGGCCTCGTCGTGGGCGGCGGTGGCGGTGGCGGCCGCCGCGGCGGATGACGGCAACCGCCGGGCATCCGGTCATCGCCATCCGTGACATCACCAAGGTCTACGGAGAGGGCGACACCGAAGTGCGCGCGCTGCGCGGCGTGAGCCTCGACATCGCACCCGGTGAGTACGTCGCGATCATGGGCGCATCCGGAAGTGGCAAGAGCACGTTGATGCACATCCTCGGCTGCCTGGACGTGCCCACGTCGGGCCGGTACCTGCTCGACGGCATGGACGTGTCGAGGCTCGATGACTTCGCGCTGTCGGTCGTTCGCAATCGCAAGATCGGTTTCGTGTTCCAGAGCTTCAACCTCATCCCGCGCACTTCGGCGATCGCGAACGTCGAGCTGCCGATGGTCTACGCCGACGTGCCCAAAGCCGAGCGCCAGCAGCGCGCGCTCGCCGCGCTCGAGAAGGTCGGGCTCGGCAACCGCGGCGGGGCGTTCCCGAACCAGCTCTCGGGTGGCCAGCAACAGCGCGTCGCGGTGGCGCGTGCGATCGCGACGAACCCCGCGATGATCCTCGCCGACGAACCGACCGGCGCGCTCGACAGCCAGTCGACCGCCGAAGTGTTGGAATTGTTCGAAGGCCTGAACGCCGAGGGCCGCACGGTGATCGTGATCACCCACGAGCCCGACGTCGCCGCGCGGGCGGGCCGGCTCATCCGGCTCCGTGACGGACTCGTGGTCGAGGACACGAGGCACACCGCGGTTGTCGCGGGGTTCGGCGCCACTCAAGAACCGGTGCCGTGAGCTTCTCCAGCGTCCGGATCGCGTTACGGGGCATTGTTGCCAACAAGCTCCGGTCGGCGCTGACGACGCTCGGCATCGCGATCGGTGTCGGCTCGGTGATCGTGCTGGTCGCGGTCGGAAGCGGCTCGGCGGTCGCGAGCCGCCAGAGCCTGGAGGCACTCGGTTCGAATCTGTTGACGGTACGAACCGGTGGGTTCGGTTTCGGCGCACGCGCCGGCACGCAGAGCCGGCGCTACTCGATAACCGACAGCGACGTGACCGCGCTCCAGAACAAGGACAACGCGCCCGACGTCGGCGCGGTCGTGCCGGCGGTGAACGTGAGCAGCGAGACCGTCGTGTACAACGGCGCCACCGACACGCCGAGCACGATCTCCGGCACGACGACGAATTTCAGCTCGGTGCGAAACTATCCGGTCCAGTGGGGTTCGTGGTTCACCCAGCAGCAGTACGACACCCACGCCAACGTCGTGGTGCTCGGCTTGACCGACGTGAAGGACCTCGTCGGCCAAACCGCAACCGGTTCCGCGCTCGTCGGGCAGCAGGTGCTCATCGGCGGCAAGTCGTTCGACGTGATTGGCGTGTTCAAGTCGAAGGGAACCAACGGGTTCCAAGATCAGGACAGCATCGCGATCATGCCGCTTACGACCGCGCGCGACACGTTCGTCGGCAACTCGGGAACCGTCGACGGCGTGACCGTTCAGGCCAAGAGCTCCAGCCGGGCAACCGCGGCCCAGACCGAAGTGACCGACGTGCTGGTCGCCCAGCACCCGGGCTCGAGCACGACCGACTTCAGCGTCTTGAACCAGGCTTCGGCGTTGCAGGCGGTGTCGACGAACAACCGCACCTTCACGGTGCTGCTCGCGATCGTTGCGTCGATCTCGCTGATCGTGGGTGGCATCGGCGTGATGAACATCATGCTCGTGACGGTCACCGAGCGGACGCGTGAGATCGGTATTCGCAAGGCGGTCGGCGCCCGCCACAGTCACATCCTCACCCAGTTCCTCGTCGAGGCGACGCTCCTCGCGGGCATCGGAGGGGTGGTCGGCGCGGCCGGTGGCATCGCGCTGAGCGCGTTCGTGAAGATCGAGAATGTCAAGCCGGTGGTCGAACCGTATTCCGTGTTCCTCGCACTCGGCTTCGCGGTCGCGATCGGCTTGTTCTTCGGCAGCTATCCCGCGAACCGGGCGGCCAAGCTCCGCCCGATCGACGCGCTGCGGTACGAGTGATGATTCCGAACGACAAGGGCAGGTAATCGTGAGCGTTCTCGATCCACAGAAGCCCAGTGGAGCTGCGCCGGCTCCGCTCGTCGACATCGACGCGATCGAGCCCGACGCGTCACTGCTCGCCGACTTGCGCAAGACGCGCATCACGACCCCGTTCACGCGCGCGCTGCTGGTGCTCATCGTGTTGAGTGTCGGCTTCCTCGGCGGGGCCCTGGTCGACCGGTGGCAGCGGCCGTCGTCGAGCTCGAGCAGCTTGGCGTCGGCGCTGAGCCAGTTCCGGCGGGCCGGACGCGGCGGGTCCGGGGGATCGGGTGCGGCGGGCGGTGGTGCGGCCGCGCTCTTCGGCGGCGCGGGCGGCGGCGCCGGTGGTGGCGCGACCGTCGGGACGGTGAAGCTCGTCGACGGAACCAACGTGTACGTGCAGGACACCGCCGGCGACGACATCAAGGTCACCACGAGTCCGAGCACGCAGGTGACGGTCAGCAAGCCCGGCAAGATCAGCGATCTCACTCCCGGTGCGACGGTCGTCGTGCTGGGAACGGCCAGCAGCGAAGGCACGTCGATCGCGGCGACGAGCATCACCCCGAGGGCGGCCGGCGGCTTCGGTGGTGGCGGCGGGGCCGCGGCTCTCGCAACCGGCGGCTGACCGCCCAGGTGCACGGGCGTTCAGCCCGGCGGGCTCCGGAGTAGCTCGACGCGGTTGTTCCCGATGTCGGCGACGAACACCGTGCCCGACGCGCTGAGCGCGATTCGCGACGGGTACACGACGGGATCGTGCGCAGTCCCACCCGCGGTCGGCGTCTCTCCGCGCCCGGCGCCCGCGAGCGTGTAGAGGGTGTCGGGCTGCATGACGGTACCGAACGCGGCGCCGGCCGCGGCGGGGATCTCGCGCACGCCGCGCGCGTACGTGTCGGCGACGAACAGGTCGCCCGCCGCGTCGAGCGCGATCCCGGTCGGATAGCTCAGCGAGCTCGCGTCGCCCACGGCGGCGAGCCCGTCGCCGAAGTAGGGGTTGTACGTGCCCGAGCCCGCGACGGTGTAGATGCGGCCGGGCGTCATCGCGATCCCGAAGTTGGTGCCCGCGCTCGCCGCGACCTCACGCACCACCCGGTTCCCGGTGTCGGCGACGAAGAGGTCGCCACGCGCGTCGAGCGCGACGTCGTCGGGCGTGAACAGCTCCGCGTGCGTCGCGGCGCCACCGGCGCCGGCGTCGCCGCAAGTACCGTCGCCGGCGACGGTGGAGATGTCGCCGGCGATCGGGGCGAGCGCGGTGATCCCGTTGCGCGTCGGGACTTCGCGTACGCGGCAGTTGTTCGTGTCGGCGATGTAGAGGTCCCCGGCCGGGTCGACGGTGATGCCTGACGGTCCGTTGAGCGCGGCGGCGGTCGACAGCCCGTGATCGCCCGAGAACCCCTGCGTCCCGGAGCCCGCCGCGCTCGAGATCTCGCCCGCGGGAGAGATCATCCGGATCTCGTTGTTGCCCGTGTCGGACACGAAGACGTTGCCGGCGGCGTCGAACGCGACATCGGTCGGGAAGGAGAGCCGCGCGCTCGTCGCGCGGCCGCTGTCGCCGGAGTACCCGCACGTCGAGCCCGCGATCGTGTAGATGTCGCCGCTCCGCATCTCGACCCCGTACCTCCGCCCCGGCGTGGCCGGTACGTATCGCACGCGGCAGTTGCCGGTGTCGGCGATCGCGACGTCGCCGGCCGTGTCGACCGCGACGCCGGCCGGGCTCGCGAGTGTGGCGGCGCGCGCCGGGCCGCCGTCGCCGGCGAATGCGGGTGCGCCGGCGTGGGTGAACGCTTCCACCCGGGCCGCGCCCGACGCCCGGGTTGCGGTGGTCGCGATCGCGAGCGTCGCGGTCGTCGCAATCGTGGCGGCGACGACAACCCGCGTGCCAAGCTTCGCCGCGCTCCTCATCGAGCCGACCCTACGCCATTGCAAACGAGGGATGAAGCTTGGGAGATCGTCGACGTCCGGGCCGCGCGGTGGTCGTGGTCGCGGTCGTGGTCGCGATCATCGCGGGCGGTCTGGGGATCTTCGCGGCGACGCGCGACAACGGGTCGAAGGCGGTTACCGCGCGGGGCGCGCCCGATGCGTTGACCGTCGACGGCAACGTCGCGCCCGTGGGTGTGGATCCCGATCTCGTCGACTTCGCGTGGCACGTGACCGATCCGCGCCGCGGCGCGAACGAGAGCGCGTACCGGTTGCTCGTGTCGCGGAGCCCGCATCCGGAGCCGGGTTCATCCGACGTGGTCTGGGACTCCTCCGCTCGAACCGGCGCCCAGGCGTTCGTGGCGTACCGCGGTCCGCGGCTCGCATCCGACACGCGGTACTGGTGGACGGTGCAGACGACCACCGTGCTCCAGACGATCGAGCCGCCCGCGGTCGACCCGGCCGCGAGCGCGGCAACGGTCAGTGCGTTCGCGGTCGCGCAGCCGTTCGTCACCGGGTTGCGCGATGCCGACTGGAAGGCGCAATGGGTGCGGCCCGGACCGGCCGATCCCGGCGCCGAGGAGTACACGTACGTCCGCGAGGAGGTGCGCCTCGACTCGAGTCCGATCGTGCGCGCGACGGCGTACGTCGCGGCCGCGCACCAGTACCAGTTGTTCGTCGACGGCGCGAAGGTCGCGGCGGGCCCGTCGTTCTCGTATCCCGACGACTCCTACTACGAAGCCACCGACGTCACGCGCGCGTTGCGGGCCGGCGCGGTGAACGCGATCGGGGTGCTGCACCACTGGTACGGGCCGGGCCAGGGCCGGCCCGCGGCCGAGCCCGGTCTGCTCGTGCAGATCTCGGTCGAGCACGCGAACGGCACGCGCGAGGTGATCGGCACCGACGGGTCGTGGCAGGAGCATGCGGCCGAGTGGCTGCCGGCCGCGCCGCGCAACGACGAAGGCGGGTTCACCGAACGGGTCGACGCCCGGCTCCAACCACAAGGTTGGGACCAACCGGGATTCGACGCCCGCGGTTGGGCGCGCGTCGCGGTGATCGGCCCCGCCGGCACCAAGCCGTTCACGCACCTGGTCGCGCAACGCACGCACATCGTCGAGCACGCCGTGCGGCCGGTGTCGGTGAAGACGCTGCCTTCGGGCGCGGTGATCGCCGACTACGGCGCCGTGATCGCGGCCCGCCCGTCGGTGGTCTTCGCCCACGGGGTCGCCGGCCGGCCGGTCGCGATGCACGTGGGCTACGTGCTCGATCCCGACGGCCGGGTCTCGACCACTGTCGCGACTCAGGGCACCGACCTGAGCTTCGCCTACACCGAACGAGACGGCGCGCAGACGTTCGCGGCGTTCACGTATCTGGGGTTTCGCTACCTCGAAGTCGATGCTCCGGGCGAGCCGCTCGGCCCCGGGCAGCTCGTCGCGTGGGCGCGGCACTCCGCGATGCCCGACGAGAATGCAGCGACGTTCACGTCGTCGTCGCCGATCCTCGGCAAGGTGTGGGAGCTCGTGCGGCACACGGCGCTCTACGTGGCGCAGGAGCAGTTCGTCGACACGCCGACGCGTGAGAAGGGTCAGTTCCTCACCGACTCGTTCAACGACTCGCAGGCGACGATGCACGCGTTCGGCGAGCAGAATCTCACGTGGCAGGCGCTCGAGGACTTCGCGCAGTCGCAGGCGCGCTACTTCCCCGACGGGAATCTCAATGCCGTGTATCCGAACGGCGACGGCAAGCGCGCGTTCCTCGACTCCACGGAGCGATACCCCGAGTGGCTGTGGCAGTACTACCTCGAGACCGGCGACCTCGCGACGCTCGAGCAGCTGGATCCCGTCGTGCAGCGCGTAACCGGC
>CAZLEC010000075.1:9605-11936 GCA_964558245.1 uncultured Burkholderiales bacterium
GAACGCGCGCACCGGGCTCGTCACCTATACCGCGACTGACGGTGCCGACCTGGTCGACTACCCGCCCGCGATGCTCTACGGCTACGACATGAACACGGTCGCGCGCACCACCACGAACGTGCTCGCGGCCGACGACTTCGCGCGCGCGTCGCAGATGGCCACCATCCTCGGCAAGGTCGCCGACGCGAAGGTCGAGCAGGCCCGCCGCGACAAGCTCGTTGCGGCCGTCAACGCCAAGCTCAGGCGGCCCGACGGTGTGTACGTCGACGGGCTCGAAGCCGACGGTTCACCGAGCGCGCACGCCGCGCAACAAGCGAGCGAGTTCGCGCTGTCGTTCGGCATCGTGCCGCCGGCGGCGGTCGCGGCGGTGGGGAAGTACGTCGCGGGCCTCGGCATCAAGACCGGCCCGATGGACGGTCTGTATCTCCTCGACGGGCTCCAGAGCGCCGGCCTCCCCGGCGACGTCGTGAAGGTGTTGACCGACACGCACGACCCGGGCTGGGCCCACGTCGTGGCCGCCGGCGGCACCTTCTCGTGGGAGAGCTGGATCCTGAGCGACTTCGAGGGCGACAGCATGTCGCACGGTTGGGGCTCGAGCGCGCTGGTCGCGTTCCAGACCGCACTGCTCGGCGTGACGCCCCGACCGATGGGATCGCAGGCATCGGGACCGCTCCTCGACGTGACCGAGCCGAGCAGCGGTCCCGCGTTCGTGGAGGGTCGGGTCCCGACGATCGCCGGACCGGTTGATGTGCGCTGGCAGCGCAGTGGCGGCCATGTCTCGCTCCGCTTGACCGTGCCGCCGAACGCGATCGTCGTGGTGAAGGTGCCGGGCCACAGCCGCGTCGTGACCGGCGGCACGTACACGTTCTGAGCCGCGCGTGCCGACCGCCGCGGCTCGTTACTTCGTGCTCACGACCTGCACGACGAACCACAACGTCTCGTCGGGTGCGATGCCGGCGCCGGGGCTCTGCGAGCCGTAGCCCAACGCGGGCGGGATGCCCAAGAGGCGCTCGCCGCCGACGCGCATACCCGGGATGCCTTGACCCCAACCGGGTACGACTGCGTCGAGCGACGTTGTGTACGGCCCCGGCGGGCTGTGCGAGTACGAGGCGTCGAAGATCTTGCCGGTGGAGCACGCGACGCCGACGTAGTTGACGGACACGGTTGCGTGCGGCTTCACGACCGCGCCGGTTCCGACCTTGTAGTCGACCTTCACGAGCTTCTTCGGCGGCGGCCCGACGGGAATCAGGACTGCCGGTGCGCCCGGCGGGAGTGTGCCCGTCATCGCGACGCACGGCTTACCGGCCACCGATCCGGGAACCGTCGTGCTCGGTCCCGAGGTGGTCGGCCCCGACGACGTGGTGGGCCCGCTCGAGGTCGTCGACGTACTGGATGCGCTGTTCCCGTTGTTGTTCGTCGCCCGCGCGACGAGCACGATCGCGACGACGAGCGCGAGCGCCAGCCCGACTGCGGCGAAGGTGAGCCGCTGGCGCTGGGTTCGGCGCCGGGCTTCCTCGACTGCGACCATGCGAGCCGAGCGGTTCTGCTCTCTGCGTTTGCGATTGGCCGAGCTCACGGGTCAAAACGTACCAAGCAGGGGCAACGATCTCGGGGAGCTTGTAGCGTGCGCGGCCGTGCGTGCGGGTTGTCGGTCGCCGGGATCGCCCACCGCGTTGCTGCTCGCGACGTTCGGGGTCGCGGTGCTCGCGCTCTCGGCGTGCTCGAGCTCGGCCGAGCCGGCGAGCTCCCGCACCACCTCGACCGGCGGTCGGGCGGCGGCGACCACGACGACGCGGCCGCCGGCGGTGGCGGGCCCGGTCGTGCGCACGAGCCAGCAGCGGCTCTCGCCGGTGTACGCGCAGGGAGTCGCGCGGATACCCGGTGGCTGGGTCTTCTCGGGCACCAACAGCCTGTCGCGCACTGACAACTCCTTGCAGGAGATCGTGCACGTCGGCCCGGCGATACCGGATGCGTGGAAGGCCAAGGGCTACGACCACATCGGTGACATCGACGTGGTGGGGAAGTACATCTACGCGCCGTTCGAGGAACCCGACTACTCGAAGGGTCACCAGGCGACCGCGCGCTACGACCGCGACACGCTCCGGTTCGTCGACGCGGTCGTGCTTCCCCAGCACCAGAACTCGTTCGTTACCGTCGACCCGGCCACGATGACCGCGTATTCGATGGACGAGTTCGACGGTGGATCACTGCTCCGATACGACGTCGCGCGCGGATGGAAGCCGCTCGCACCGTTTCGCATGAGCGAGGTCTTGCACCACACGCAGGGCGCCGACGTGTACGGCGGCGCGATCTGGATCTCGACCGACGATG
>CAZLEC010000076.1:0-11833 GCA_964558245.1 uncultured Burkholderiales bacterium
GTTATCGACGTCGACCACGGAGGCAAGGTCACCGAGAAGCCGGTTGTGACCGGTCTCACCGAAGGCTCGTACATCGAGATCACCAAGGGCCTTACCGGCAACGAGACGGTCATCAGCCAAGTCGAGCAGCAGCAATGAGCTCGGAGGCACAACCGTTGCTCGAGCTCGTCGACGTGTCGCGCGTGTACGGAGACGAGATCGAGGTCTACGCGTTGCGGGAGGTGTCGCTCTCGATCTTTCCCGGCGACTTCATGTCGATCGTCGGGCCGTCGGGCTCCGGAAAGTCGACGATGCTCGGCCTGCTCGGCGTGTTGGACCTGCCGACCTCCGGCACCATCCGTATCGCGGGTCAAGACGTCAGTGCCCTCGACGACGCGCGGCGTTCCCGACTCCGCGGCGACTCGATCGGCTTCGTGTTCCAACAGTTCCACCTGATTCCACACCTCACTGCCCTGGGCAACGTCGAGACCGCGTTGCTGTATCGCGACATGCGCCCACGCGAGCGGCACGAGCGCGCGTTCGCCGCGCTCGACCAACTCGGGCTCGCGAAGCGTGCTGATCACCGGCCCGTACAGATGTCGGGCGGGGAGCAGCAACGGGTCGCGTTGGCGCGCGCGATCGTGACGGACCCCCTCATGATCTTGGCCGACGAGCCCACCGGCGCGCTCGATTCGGTGAACGCGGCGCACGTGCTCGAGATCTTCAAGGGGCTCGAGTCACCCGAGCGCGCGGTCGTGATGGTGACCCACGATCCGACGGTCGCGGCGACCGCGCGCAGGAAGATAACGATGCGCGACGGCCAGATCGTCGCCGACGAGACGCTCGCGGCCGTCCAGTGAGCAGATTCCGCGATCTCCTCAGCGTCGCCTGGACCGGCTTGACCGCGCGCAAGGTGCGCACGCTGCTCATCATGCTGGGCCCGATCGTGGGCGTCGCCGCGATGGTGGGCGCGGTCGGCCTGACCGAGAGCGCGAAGGGCGACCTCAAGGAAAAGCTCGCGAAGCTCGGGACGAATCTGATCATCGCCCAGGCCGGCGGGACATTCGGTTCGCAGAACCCGACCTTCCCGAGTGACGCGGTGCACCGCGTGGAAGCGATCTCGACGGTGACGAGCGCGGCCGCCACCACGAACCTCTCGAGCGTCATCGCGCTCCCGACGCAGGGCGGCAGCGACTATTACCAGTCGTTCCCGGTGCCGGTACGCGCCGCAGACCTCGACCTCCCGTCGGTGTTGCAGGTTCCGATGATCGACGGCCGCTGGCTGAACGCAGCCGATTCGAGGCTCCACACCGCGTCAGTCGTGCTCGGCGCCGGGCTCGCGAAGCAATACGGGTACCTGCCCGGCGAGATCCGGACGGTCATTCTCGGTTCCGAGAACTTCGGCGTTGTCGGCGTGCTCGGCTCGGTCGCACTCGATCCCGATCTCGACAACGCGGTGTTCATCACGCAGTGGGCGGCCAAACACGACTTCGCGACCGACGGGAACCCGAACCAGCTCTACATCCGCTCGACGACCGGCACCACACAAGCGACCGCCGACGCGGTCCCTACCGCGATCAACCTCGGTGGCCCCGACCAGGTATCGACGAAGGTTCCCAGCGATGTGCTGCAAGCGGCATCACAAGCCGACAAGACGCTGCAGCAGACCGCACTGTTCGCGGGCCTGCTCGCGCTCGCGGTAGGCGGGCTCGGCATCGCGAACGTGATGTCGATCTCGGTGATCCAACGCTCGTCGGAGATCGGCATTCGCCGAGCAGTCGGTCACAGCCGCTCGAAGATCGGTTCGCAGTTCCTCCTCGAATCACTGTTCGTGGGCATCCTCGGCGGGATCCTCGGAGCCGCGGTCGGGGTCGGGGTCGTGTACCTCGTATCCGCGTTCGCGCACTGGGTCGTGGTGATCAACTACCGCAAGATCCCGATCTGGATGGCGCTCGCGCTCGTGGTGTCGGTCGGCGCCGGCCTGTATCCCTCGATCAAAGCGGCACGACTCGAACCCCTCGAAACCCTCAGACTCGGCTAGGAGTCCTGCGTGCCGCGATCGGTTGAGTACAGCGCAGCCGTACTCCCTTCAGGGTCGTACGCCCGGGCCTGGGACTGTCAGACTTTCTGACAGTCCCTCGTCGCGCAAGAGATCCGCGATCTCAAGGCCAGGATTGCCCAGGAGACGGCCGCAACACACAGCGACCTGAAGGCGCTCGAAGCGGCGTTCGTCAAGATCGCCAAGCGATTCGGAGAGAAGCGCGGCGTGACTGTGGCGCATGGCGTGACGCTCGTGTGCCCGCCGACCTGCTGAAGCGTGCCGGCGTGGCACGTACGCGAGGCTGAGCGCGCTCACTATCAAACGGGCCGGAGCGAAGCGGATGGCGAGCGACGCGAGCGCACCCTTGACGGCGAGTCGGGCGTGATAGAGGGCGGGCGGTCGAGCGTCCACCAACGCTGTCGCGCGAGCGTGTGGACCTCCCGGCCGTGTCCCAAACTCGGGCGCGTTAGGTTCGCGTCGTCGGGACTTTCGGTCGACTCGTCGCCGACGAACGGCCCTACATTATTTGGGGCTCGGCGACAGATCCTCGGGGTACGAACAAGGAGGTGCGTGATGCAAACTCAGGACTCGACTATCGAACCGTCGCCCCGAGACCTTCTCGAATGTCCCTTGTGCGGTACCCGTCTGCACCGCAATGAGGAACCAGACCCGACCGAGGTTGGCGGCGACATGCTCTTGCCGATCGCCCGTCACCGGTGTGTGCCACGGATCAACCCGCATCCACCGACGCGACTGTGACGAGGATCGCCGTGAAGGCCCTACGCATCCTCGACTGACCGTCCCAACGACGCCCACGGCGCCGAGAGCGCGCTACGTACGCAGGTGTCCTTACCCGATCGGCGGGTCGTCACCCGCACTGTCCCGAATCCGTTGCCGGAGTTCCGCCGACGCAGCATCGATGTCGGGCTGCGGTGTCTTGGAGAGTTTCCGGGTTATCGCCTCGAACTCCGCATACGCGCGGTCGTGGCGCTGCGCTAACGCTTTCGCGGACCGCTTCTTCGTCACGGACGTCAGGGTACTTGCGCCTGTCGGGCGCATTCAACGCACTTCGGCTACCACGTGCCCACGCCGATCCCCGTTCTCAAAGACCGCGCGAAGACGCCCCGGCAAATACCGAGCCGGGACGTCTTGTCGATTGTCTGTCTATCTCACCGTCGGGCTCGTCTGGAACCGTCAGCGGGTTAGCCCAGCCATCTCGGTTGGAGGTTCGCCGCGTCACCAGAACGAGACCGACCGATCGTGGTCCGGTGGACTTTCCTCTCCCATACGCTTCTCCTTTCGGAGTTGCTCGTTGCATCACTGGGCACGCCGATCTCAACACCTCCGTTCGGGAGAATCTGTCGAACCGCTCGCCCGAACCGAGCGCCTCGAATGTGTCTTGCAATCCGAGTCTCGAACTTCGACCGGCCAACCTGTAGAGACCTTCGACCCGTATCGCGTGAGTCCTGCGACCCGCTTGAGACGGCGCAGACGTTTCGAGCGTTAGCTACTGAACCAGATGCGGTGTGCGAGGACGGCGTCGGCGATATCGGCGAGGCGATGGTGAGTCGTGCGGGCGTGTTCTCGCATGAGCACCAATGCCTGATCGGAACTGCAGTCGGTCTCTGTCCAGCGTAGGTGTCGAATGCGCACGATGCTCTTGCAAAAGAGCGAACGAAAGAGGGGGAGGCGGCAATGATCCACATCGGACACGCCATACACCTCATCGCTCCCTGGGTCCGCTGGCTCTGGGTGTTCGGTTGGTGACGTCGGTTCTAGAGGGGATGCCAACTCGCTACCGCGTGCCTCGCGTTGCGCTGCGAAGCAACTTCGTTCGAGAACGTCTCAGACTTCCTCGCCGGCGAGCCTCACGCGTTCGTTGCGTTCCTTTGGGGCGGTGCCGTTTGGCCCTGTCGCAACGATCACAAGCGGTGACCATCGCCCCTGGTCACCGGTGTCCGTTCAGCCGATAGTGGTGAGCATGTTCTGGGATGATGATGCCAAGCCACTCACCGATGTCGAGTGTCACGAGCTGCTTGCCAACGCGAACGTTGGTCGCCTGAGCCTGACGATCAGTGCGCTTCCCTTGATCGTGCCTGTTACCTACTGGTACTTCCGAGGGAGTGTGATCCTCGGCATGGGTGATGGCCCCGCATACCGTGCCGCGGTCGCGAACGTTGTCGGCTTGGAAATCGACGGCACCAACCTGGAGCATGTGCTCTGGGCGGTGCTCGTCATCGGCCCGACCAGCGAGATCACCCAACCCGCTGAACATGCTGAACTTCAACACCTGGGCGTTGCTCTACCGACAGGCACGACACACGCCCACTACGTCAGGCTCCGGCCCGACATCATCACCGGATGCCGCGCGGGCGACTGCTCGTGACCTGGTTGACCGGCAGCCTGAAGGAACCTTCCGACCGCGGGCGCGGCTCGACGCCGGAAGAGATCTTCTGATGTCGGACGGGCAGCTTGAGGTTCTCTCACTTGATCAGTGTCTTGCGCTGTTGCGTGGCCATGAGGTTGGGCGGGTGGCGGTCATGGTCAACGAGTTCCCGATCGTTCTTCCGGTCAACTACAAGCTCGTTGAGAAGAGTGGACCAGTCTGGGTGGCTTTACGGACCCGACCCGGCAATGTGATCGACCGTGCATCGATGCCTGCCGCGTTCGAGATCGACGGCATCGATGCCAGCCAGCAAGAGGGGTGGTCTGTGCTGGTGCGCGGCACCCTCCATCACGTCGATCCTGACAGTGGTGACTTCCGTGAACGTTTCGACCCGCAACCATGGCTCGACGACGAACGCGATGCGTGGCTGATCATCGAGTCGTTTTGGATCACTGGCCGTCTCCTTCGTTCACCGCAACCGCAGTGGGCGTTCCACCTCGGCGGTTACCTGTAGCTCGGCACAGGCGGCTGCTGAGTTGCCGACCGGACTTTCGTCGCCCGGCGTGGGACTTTCGACCCTACGAGCAACCGCGCTGTTGTCCGACGTAAACGTTGCTGGCGGAGAACCGTTGAAAGGTTGCGATATGACCGATCGTGAGAAGTTGCTGACCGCGCTCTTGCAAGAGAGCGAACGCCGTGTCGGTGTCGAGATCTCGGTGCTTGATCTGATGGCTATGCTCGAAGCACTGGGTGCCGAACACCGAGACGCTGTACGCCGCCGCATGCTGCGCTCTGCCGCGAAACGCACGCCGGCCGGTCACCCGAGCAGGCGGGTTGCGACTCGTTCGGGCGCACGCAGCGCACGACGGACGAAGACCGCTGCCGCGACGGAACGGAGCGCAGCGGTGTCAGGCGTCCGCGCTTGAACGACGTGAATCAGATGTCAGGAGTCGTGGTCTGTCGACTGATCCCGTCCGGGGTCCGTGCGTCGGTCTTCGTAATACAGCGGTATGTCAGATTCGATGTCGTAGAACACCCTGCCGTCACGGCGAGCGAGCGGGCCACCTGATCTTGCCGAAAGGAGCAAGCCGTCGCTCTCGTGTGCCCACAGCTCGTGATCGCCTGCCCGGTAGAAGTCGTGACCACCGACCGCGTACGCGAACACCTCGTCGACGCTCAGTCGGCATAGCAGACGACGCCACTCAGACGGGACGTCACCGTCCGACTCCGCCGATCGTCGTTCGCGGTCTTCGAGGACGCGAGCGATTGCGGCGCCTCGCAGGTCGCGCACCGCGGCATCGAGTCGCTCGATCACCTCATGCAGTCGACCTGCAGTCTCGTTATCGACCCGCTGGGCGCTCAAAATGGCGGCAAGCGTCAGCCCTGATCCGAAGATCTGGTTGATCACCTGATCGTGCACGTCCATCGGATCGCGTTCGTCACCGGCGTTCACTGGCACCTTCGCTTCCTCACGACGAACGACCCGACGGGCTCGCTTGCGGCTCCCGATGGCCCCAAGCGGCTCACACAAGCAGAGCACCCGAGTGAGGTGAGAATCTGTTAAGGACCTTCCCGGGATCGTATAGCCGCTGCACACCACATGCATGGCGAAGTGAACGGTCCTAGGGTGAGGCCCGTCCGGCGCACTCGGTCGTCTGTGACACCGGCGACCGCAAACGAGGACGTAGGTCCCTGGCGTCTCTCGCTGCACAAGTCGAGGATCGCGGAGCATGTTCTTCCACGACGACGCTCAAGTTCTCTCCGAGTCTCAGTGTCAAGATCTGCTCGCGGGCGAAAGCTTCGGACGGGTCAGCCTCACCATGCGTGCGCTCCCGGTCATCATGCCGGTCAACTACGGCTACCTCGGCGGCAGCGTCATCCTCGGCATGGCTGACGGGCCCGCACGTCGCTCCATCGCAGGCGGAAACGTCATCGCACTGGGCGTCGACAGCGGCAACCTCGCAGACACGTTCTGGACCGTCCTCGCCATCGGCCGCGCCACCGAAATCACCGACCCCACCCAGACCGCCGAGTTCCACCGCATGGCCCTCACAGATCTCAACGGCACGCCAGCCCAGCACTACCTGCAACTCCAACCCGACATCATCACCGGATACCGAGCGACGACCACTCTCTGAAGCGACCAGGCGTCCCCTGAGCGAGCCTTGAGGGGTAGCGACCACCTCGTGCAAGAGATGCCTATGCGATTGCCGACCACGCCGGATTGGCCGGTCATCCTGTCTGTGGTCCCGGAGATGACCTAAGCCCCTAGGACCGCAGGTCGGGCCGTCGGATGCTGAGGGTGCAATCGGACGTAGGAGGGAGTTCCATGGGTGACGAATCGAAGGACGGCATGATCCTGCTGGACGTGACGGCCGGGACCGGCGAGTTCGATCGTGACATGTTGGAGCGCCTCGGACATGTTGTGAAGGTGTGCCACGGTCCGGACCACGCCACGCTGTGTCCGTTGCTCGCTGGGAAGGGCTGTGACGAGTTCGAGCAGGCGCACGGCGTGATCTTCGAGTTGGATCTCGACCGCCCGCAGCACCGAGCGATCCTGCAACGCTACCGACAACTTGCTCGTGCCGATGTCCCGATCCGAGTTGTCACCAGCGCCGAACAAGCAACGCGCTACGCCGAAGAACTGCGTGACATCGAGGTCGTCACGCACGACCCCACCGTTGCCGACCTTGACGGCTTCGCCGCTGAAGTGGAAGCGGCGGACCGGACGTGACCCACGACCTGGCTTCCTCCCGGCAGCGAGCATCGCTCAGGAGCGCCGGCAACTGGTCGAGATGGATTGTGAGCCCGGGCCGGTCGCTTCGGACGAGCGCGGACCCTCAGGCCGAGTACGCGCAGCGCATCGCCATGATCCTCAACGCCGGGGTGCTCCAGGATGCGGTCACCCTGGGCCTCGAAGGCCAGGGGCAGTTCGAGGTCGACGTACTTGACCTACTCGACGCGCTGAACGGCGCGCACTTAAAGCTGGTCGTCGACGAACGAGACGAGGTTGCACAGGCGAGCGCCGCACTCATCCGGGCTCGCTCCCGGAAACACGGTTAAGGTGCCAATCTCGCCGGACGCTGAACCTTCCACGGGACGACAGCCCCGCAGACAGCTGAGTGACGGACATTCGATGCCGCGTCCGCTGCCTGCGCCCATCCCATAACACGCATCCCGAAACGGCCAATCGGCCGGGTCTGCCCTTTTGCCACGCCCGTAGGGAAACGGACGCGACAGATCGCCGCGTTGAGCCTCCGATCGAGCGACAACGCTTCGCACCGAGACGGCTCGCGCTCAACGAAACACGATCAGCAGCAGCCCAAGGATCGCGGCGACGATCACGACAACGACGACTGAGGTGACGGCGATCTTCGCACCCAACCACGAATCGCGCATGCCTATCTGACCGAGCACCGCTTCACGCTCTTCGTGCAACAACCGTTCGTTCTCGGTTGCGGAGCCGACCTTCGGCAAGTGTTGCGAATGCTCGGGCTTTCGCGGCTTGCGGCCCTTGCGTCCCATGTCTGCACGGTAACACCAGACCCGCACAAACGCGACCGCAGGCTGCAACTTGGGGCGTGCCGACTGCATCACAACGCTGCCAACGGTCGCAGCGCTGATCGCTCCTAGCTTTTCGCTAGATGTTCTGGGGTCGTGAGCGCATGACCGGCGTAAAGCCCTTGCAGGCGCCGCAGCCCAGCCTCACCGCGTGTCGTCAGGCGAGCCAGCCGGAGGTGACAAAGACCGCGGATCGCGATCCAACCGAGATCGACCTGACGGCCCCAACCAAAGCGTGGAGAGTTCTCAGCGCCGTGATGGTTCCGGTGCCAGCCCTCCCCAACAGTGAACCAAGCAATCACCGGCATGTTCATCGCATAGCCGCCAACACGTCGAGCAACTGTGCTCGCATGCCCGAAACCGTTGATCGCTCCACCTGCGAGCAAGTAGTAAGACGCATGGAGGCCAGACGCCAACAGACCGGCCGCGACACCGACGACGACACCGAGCCACCCGCCAACGATCCAGTGGCCGAGCACCGCCATCGTCGCGCATGCGACACTCACACCGACGACAACTCCGAGTTCACCGCGGTCGAAGAACCAATGGTCCCAGCGGTCTGCGACGAGATCGCGATACTTCTCGGCAAGTCGCGGGTCGCGGGTGCTGTGCGTGTACAGCGGACCGTTACGCCAGAACACGTGCCACGCGCCCGGTCGACCGCCCCCGAAGTTGCGAGGTGAGTGTGGGTCGTCGGTCGTGTCTTCGGCGGCGTGGTGGTAGCGGTGTACTTGGGCCCACTGCCGGGGCTTCATCGCGGTCGTGACCCAGATCACGATGCGGCTCGCGGCCCGTACTTCTGGGCGTAGCTCAATACCGCCGTGAGCCAGGAAACGATGCAGGTACACAGTCGTAGCGAACATCGCCAACTGCGTAACCGCGACCCCGACCAGAACCGTTGCCAGGCCCATCGCAAGAAACGGAAACACTGAACTCAACGAAGCCTCATCTCAAGGAACATCTTCACCGTCCACAACGGCGTCCTCAGGGATTGACGCGATCTGATGCTACAGGTCGCCTTCGAGGCGATCAGAAGTCGGCGAACGTCGAATCGCGTTGCTTCGAGAACCCCGCGGGATGCACGGCACGGGCAGGTCACGGGCTGCACGGAGTGCGAATGACACGAAGGTGTAACGGTAGGCCGTCGCCGCGGCCGAACGTCGAGATGCGCCGCGTACTAGCCCGGATTGCCACCGGTCCGTCGCGGTGGGCTGCGGAACAGGTCCCGCAGAAAGCCTTCGGTCTTCGCCGATAACTCGGCGCGTGTGTCTCGCTCGCTCGCGGTCCGGTCGTAACGTTTCACGGACGACTTGCGCCGACTTCTCTTCGAGATGCCCATGTTCCGCAGTCTGCGCTGGCGGTCAAGCCCATCCAGGAGAACCTGGATCACGCGTTCGACGCCGTCCTCATGCTCTCTGGCAGAGCCGTGCTGGCCAACACCGGCCTCGCGAACTCCTCTTCGCTCTCAGCGCAGACCACGACCGGTCCGACGACCCCGGCGTGCACTCCTGTTGAGTGGTACAGGACGAGGACGTTGCGGGCTGCGCCCTGAAGGGCCGGTCTTCCAGTTAGTGGTCGCGACCAGATCAGCGTGCCGTGAGGGCGTCGAGGCAGCGGCGAAGGCGGCACGTAGAACGCGGCACCCTTCGGAACCGGCGGTCGAAATGTTGGTGTGCCGTCCGAGCTCGATCCGCGTGCGCCGCACGCTGCGAGGAGCGTTGCCGACGCGATGAGGCTGATGAATGCGGCTCTGCCGAGGTGAGGCATACGTGGGCTGCCTTTCGAGAATCGCTGCAGTTCGAGGTCCCGGTCGAACCACCAGCGCGGGTACTTCCGACGGAACAGGATCATCAGCAACGGCCCGAAGAACAGGAGTCCTCCTGCGCCGGCCACGGTGGTTCTTCCGGCTCCGTGCGACCACTCCCAGATCCCGCCCGCGACCGTCGCCAGCAGAATGAAGATCGAGACGGTGACGAAGATGCGAAATGCAGTGGCCACTCGGTTGAGAGGGCGGTCCCGGTAGTCGACGGAGAAGCGGACGGGGTACGGGTCTTTCTGTGAGGTCATGTTGATGATGCTGAACGTCGCTGCTGTTTCGGCGCTGAGGTCACGCTGATCCGGCTCAGGAGCTCGGAATCCTCGGGAAACTCCGCGGTGTGCTCGAGTGCCAGGCCGGCGGCGCGCTCCGCGTGGTTCGCGATGACGAGCGTCGCGATCTCGACGATCTGGCGCTCGCGTCGGGCAGTCGCGCGCGCGTCCTGCTGGGCGTGCGAGATGTGGCCTTGCGCCGCGGCACTATCCCCGCCGTTCGCGGCCATGACGGCGAACAGGGCGTGCTCGATCGCGCTCACTGCGGTGTCTGCGCAGTTCGGAGGTAGCCGAGTCCCGACCGAGAGCATGTGAGGGTCATGTTCGCAGCGTGGGCCCGGGTGCTGACCCGGGGCTGACGGCACGCTGAGGTCGAAATCCGGGCGCCAGGCCGCGATCCGGACGCGGAGTACCGTCGGTCCATGCGCGTCGGGTTGCTAGGTGGGCTCGAGGTGCTCGACGACGACGAGCAGAACGTCGTGGTCGCGGGGGCGAAGTTGCGGGCGCTCCTCGCCGTTCTCGCCTTGCACGTCGGCCGTGTTGTGCCGGCGGAACAGATTGTCGACGCGTTGTGGGGTGAGAATCCTCCGGCGGCTGTCCGAAACGGTCTCCAGGGGCTCGCGTCGAAGTTGCGACGTGCGTTGGGCGCAACCGAGATCGTTGCCATGCGCGGCGGTGGCTACGCGCTCGAGTTGCCGCCGGATGCCGTCGACGTGCACCGGTACGAGCAGCGCGTTGCGGCGGGACAGGCCGCCGCGGCCGAGGGCGACGTGAACCGCGCGGTCGAGCTGCTCGCGGAGGCGGATGCACTGTGGCGGGGAGAAGCGCTGGCCGACTTCACGTACGAGGAGTTCGCGTCGGCGGCCATCACCCGGCTGTCCGAGCTGCGACTCGCTGTGATCGAGGAGCGGATTGGGCTCGAGCTCTCGCTCGGTCGTCACCAGGGTGTGATCGTCCAACTCGAGGAGCTCGTAGCCACGCAACCATTGCGCGAACAGCTCCGGGGCCTGCTGATGCTCGCGTTGTATCGAGCCGGCCGGCAGGCCGACGCGCTGCGCGTCTTCCAAGACGGTCGCCACATCCTGGGCGAGGAGCTCGGGCTCGAACCAAGTCATGAGCTCCGGCAGTTGGAGTCGGCCATCCTTGCTCAGGACCGATCCCTGGACTCGCCGGCCGACGCCGGTCGCGGCGCAATCACTGTGGCCGAACGTCGCTCGAACATTCCCGAATCGCTCACGCCGCTGGTCGGACGCGATGGCGAGTTGCACGACCTCATGCAACTGCTCGCGGATCATCGCCTCGTGACCCTCGTCGGACCCGGCGGGGTCGGAAAGACGCGGCTCGCCCTGGAAGTCGCGCGCGCCGAGGCAACCGGTTTGGAGTTCGGCGGTTGCCTCGTCGAGCTGGCGCCCGTCGGTGATCCGGCCGGCGTACGCGCCGCGATCGCTTCCGCGCTCGAGCTTCCGGACCCGAGCCGGCTCGCCGAGTTGATCGGTGATCGGGAGATGCTGATCGTGCTCGACAATTGCGAGCACGTGATCACGACTGCCGCTGAGGTCGCGGAAGACCTGTTGCGTCGCTGCGCCGGACTCCGCATCCTCGCCACGAGCCGCGAAGGACTGCGAGTCGGTGGCGAGACCGTCTGGGCCGTGCCTCCGCTCGCCGCCGACGACGCGGTGCGCCTCTTCGTCACCCGCGCGCAGGCCGCCGGCGCGCCCCTGGAGCTCTCCGACGACGACCGCGACGACAAAGCACATCGCGCAGGAAGAGGATCGCAA
>CAZLEC010000077.1:0-11797 GCA_964558245.1 uncultured Burkholderiales bacterium
ACGGAAGAAGTCGTCGATCTCGCGTACGTCATCCGCGAACGTACGCGGCGGGCGAATCGCAAACGCGGTGACCATGCAACGGACCATACAGAGGGGGTGAGACAACAACCCCCCGAAAACCCCGACCGGCAAAGAAGAATTCGAGTATCCCAAAAGAATTCTCGGAGCGATCGGATCGCAACCCCGCGCACGCGACGACGTGCCGCCCGCGCACTCACCCCGCGCAACCGACCCTCGGTCGCGTCGCTGTCGTTTTCGTGATCCCACCGCCCGCCGGGGCTAGTAACGGCGTTTCAGCATGAGCCCGGCGCGGTCCAACGCGATCACCGCGCCCGCGAGCACGCCCGCAACCGCGACGATCGCGCCGTCGCCGACGTGTGCGGCCATCGCTCCGACCATCGCGGCGACGAAGGTGATGGCTTTACCCCACGGATTGCGGTTCGCCCGGTCGATTCGCTCGATCTGGGAGCTGCAGACGGCGTAGGCCACGAACGCGATCGCGCCGAAGATCGCTTCCCGGACGATCCAGTCGCGGGCGGGCGAGTGGTGATCGAGGCCGGCCGACCCCAGGAAGGCGGTGATCGCCAGGGCGCCCACCGTGAACCAGTGTCGGCGGAGCCAGCTCCCCATACGCAGCATGCTACGACGCTCCGAGCGGCGTCAGTAGTGGTCGATTCGTTTCACGACGAGGTGCTCCGAACCTCGAACGTTCGTGCGGTAGACGAGCCAGATGGTTCCGTCGCGGTCGACGGTCACGCCGTCGGGAGCGTCGCGGCAGATCGGCGCCGGCTCCGACACCGGACCGCTCGCTCCCGTCGGAGAGATCGGTTCGGCCGAAGTGAGCCCGCACGACACCGTCGGATACTTCAACGTGGCGGTCGCAACCGGATCCGTGGCCGGCGAGAAGATGGTGATCCCCAGGCCGGTCGAGACGATGAGCTTGCCGTCACGTCCGATGCGGACGCTCCCGTAAAACGGAGCGAGCTTCGAACCTGCCGGCAAGGTGATCGGTCGCGTCGTGCCGTCACGGTTGAGCACCGTGGGATGAAACGCACCGAACAGCACGGCCGTAGGGGAGTACGTGCTCGCGACCTCGGTGTCGCCGACGCGAATGCCCCGGGAGAGAGATCCGCCGGGAGAGGCAATGAGCGCGACGGTCGGTTGCGCGTGGAAGATCGTCAGCCCGATGGCGAGGCTTCCGTCGGCGAAGTAGCGCAGCGACCATGCGTCGGTTCCCACGGGCAGGGTCAGGTCGGAGAACGACGCGGTACTGGCGTTGTACACGCGCACCAACGTGGTGTCTTCGAACGCCACTGCGACGTGACCGGCGCCGTCGCTCGCGAGCGCCTGCGGGTCGTGGATCTCGGTGTTGGGCCAACGCCCGAGCGGGATCAGCCTCGGCGTGGTCGCCGTGCGCCCTACTTCGGCAAGTGATCGCTGGCCCAGGATCCACGCGGTTCCGTCGGGGTCGATCGCGAGCATCGGGTCTCGGCTGCCGGCCCCGATCGCGAACTCCGAAGGCAGCGGGATCGATCTGAGGGATCCGTTCGCGCCGAGGTGATCGAGGCGAACTGCGCCGCTGTCGTTGTCGGTGATCACGAACCAGACCCCCGACGTCGGGTCGGGAACCAAGTCGGCCCCGAACAAGTCTGCGTTCTCCCCGCGATCGAGCACGACAACCGACTGGAGCTGTGCGCGCCCGTGTGGCTTCGTGGTCGTTGTCGGGTTGCCGCTCACGATCACTTGGTGCTTGGGCGCGCTCGAGGTCGAGAGCAGCGCGGCGGCGATCAGTGCGACCGCCACGACGATCGCGACTGCGCCGACGAGTCCGGCACCGCGCACTACGAGCGCGCGCTGCCGTCGGCTCGCGCGCTGCGGCTCGCTCGGGAACTCGGGCGGCGCGGGCGCCTGCGCCACGAGTTGGCGCACCATCGCCTCGATCTGCGGGTCACACGTCGCGGGCATCGGCCATCACCTCTCGGAGTTTGGTGTGCGCGCGCTCGAGGTGACGCGCGACGGAGCCGCGGCTGATGCCGAGCAACGAAGCGATCGCGGCCTGATCGAGGTCGTGCCAGTAGGTGAGCACGATCACCGCGCGCTGGCGCGTGCTCAACGCGTCGAGGCACGACAGCGCGTCGATCTCGGGCGCGGTGTGCACGCGGTCGGGCACCGCGACGCGTTGCTCGCGCGCGACGCGCCGGCGCTGGCTGCGCTGGTGCATCCGGGCTTCGTTCACCACCGACTGGAACAGGTAGGCCCGCTTGCGACGCGCGCCCCGCCAGGCCGGCGAGCCGAGGAGGCGGGCCACCGCGCTCGCCACGACGTCGGCCGCGTCGCTCGGGCCGACGAGACCGGTCGCGAGGCGCACGAGATCGTCGGCGCACGCCGCGTACAACTCCGCGTCCCCGCCGCTGGTCACATCTCTACGATGCCACCGACGGGCTGCGGTGATGACCGGCGGGTCAACCGGCCCATTGCGGCTGGTTACGCTGACCGGATGCGACGTTCCCCCCTCGTGGTCTCGTTCTCCGTTCTCGCGCTCGTGGCGGGTGCTGCGTTCGCTGTTCCGACCGGCGCGACCGCTTCGCCCGCGGCGCGCCCGGCGAAGCCCGCGGCGGCGCCGCGCACCGACCTCGCGACCGCCCACGTGCGGCTGAAGCACGTCGTGTCGGGTCTCGACAGCCCGGTGGCGATGGCGTGGCGCGGGTCGGACACCGCGCACATGTACGTGGCCGAGCAGCCGGGCACGTTGGTGGTCGTCACCAACGGTCACGTCACCGGCACGGTGCTCACCGAGAACGTGTCGCACGACAACGAGGAAGGCCTGCTCGGCATCGTGTTCTCGAGGGACGGCAAGAAGCTCTACGTCGACTACACCGATCCCACCGGCGACATCCATGTGGTCGAGTACACGATGAACGGGCTCAAGGCCAACACCGCGACCCGCCGCCAGCTGTTGTTGATCCCGCACCACACGTTCACCAACCACAACGGCGGCAATCTCGTGATCGGCCCCGACAACATGCTCTACATCGGCGTGGGCGACGGCGGCAGCGGGGGAGACCCGAACGGCAACGGCCAGAACAAGGACGTGCTGCTCGCCAAGATCCTGCGCATCGATCCCCGCCAGAACGGCGCGTCGCCCTATCGCATCCCGGCCGGCAACCCGTTCAAGGGCAAGGCCGGCAAGCGCGGCGAGATCTGGATGTACGGCTTGCGAAACCCCTGGCGGTTCTCGTTCGACTCGAAGAACGGCGACATGTGGATCGGCGACGTCGGCCAGGACAAGTTCGAAGAGGTCGACTACGCGCGCGCCGGCACCGGCGCGGGCGCCAACTGGGGCTGGAACCTGCGTGAAGGTTTCCACCCGTACAACGGCGGCGCCGAGCCGGCCGGGGCCCGCGACCCGATTCTCGAGCGGCCGCACACTGCGGGCGACTGCGCGATCATCGGCGGCTACGTGTACCGCGGCTCGCCGAGCGTGCCGTTGGTCGGCGCCTACGTGTTCGGCGACGAGTGCACCGGCGTGCTGCGCGCGGTGACGCAGAACGGCGGTCGCATCACGCAGGCCGCACCGCTGCACCTCAACGTGTCGGAGCTCACGTCGTTCGGGCAGGGACCGAAGGGCGCGATCTACGCCGCGTCGCGCACCGGCACGATCTACGTGCTCGCGCCGGCGTAGCCGTGACTCTGCGGCTGCGAGCTCCGGCCCTCTCGCACGCGCTCGACCCGAACGACGGTCCGGGCCTCCGCGCTGCGCCTGGGATCGGCGAGCTATCCGGCCGCTCGGGGCCAGGCGATCACCGATCCGTGCGCGCGCACGGTCACGTCGGCGTCGCGCGGGAACACGCGGCTGCCTTCGACGCGCGCGACGATGAGCTCGTCGACGCCGTCGAGCGGTGCGAGCGGCCTGATCGTGAGCAGCGCGTCGTGGCCGTGGTAGTCGCTGCGCACGACGCGGCCGACGAGCCCACCGTGCTCGGAGTGCCATGCGTCGGCCGCCGGCAGCTCGGATTCGGGGCACACGTCGATCTGCTCGGGGCGCACCAAGACGGTCGCCGCGATCGGGCTCGAGCCGCCCGCCGGGGCGGGCTCGGCGCCGCGTAGGGGGAGCCGCCCGAGCGCGGTCGTCGCGTACGCGCCGTCGATGGTGCCCGTGAGCAGGTTGGCTTCACCGACGAATGCGGCCATGTCGGCGTCGAGGGGATGTGCGTAGAAGTCTTGGGGGGCGGCGGCCGGGGTGATGCGACCGCCGCGGATGATCGCGAGGTGATCGGCCATGGAGAACGCTTCGTCCTGATCGTGCGTCACGAGCACCGCGGTGGTGCCGGCTTCGTGCAACACCTGGGCGACGTCGGCCCGCACCGTCGTGCGCAGGTTCGCGTCGAGCGACGCGAACGGCTCGTCGAGCAGCACCAACTGCGGATCCACGGTCAACGCGCGCGCGAGGGCGACGCGCTGCTGCTGACCCCCGGAGAGTTGGTGCGGATACCGGTTCTCGAGCCCGGCGAGCCCGACCATCTCGATCAGCCGTTTCACCTTCGGACCGCGCCGTTCGCGACGTGGGAGGCCGAAGCCCACGTTGGCGATTACCGAGAGGTGGGGGAACAGCGCACCTTCCTGGGGCACGTATCCGATGCGGCGGCGTTCGGGTGGCAGGTAGTCGTCGCCGTCGTCGACGATCGTGTCGCCGATGCGCACGACACCGCGGTCGACGCGCTCGAAGCCGGCAATGATGCGCAACAGGGTGGTCTTCCCGCTGCCCGACGGGCCGAGGATCGCGGTGAGCGCGCCGTCGGCGACCTCCAGGTCGACGTCGCGGAGCACCGAGAGCGAGCCGAACGACTTGCACACCCCGGAGATCGAGAGGCTGGTCACATCAGCCGGTCACGACGACGCGCGGCTCGGCAGCCGCTCGAACCACCGGCCGAGCACGTAGGTGGGGATTGCCGCGATTGCCACGAGCAATGCAGCGTAGGGCGCGGCGGCACCGTAGGAGAGATTGGTGGTGTACGCCCAGAACTGGGTCGCGAGCGTGTTCACCCCGGTCGGGACCAGGATGAGCGTGGCCGTGAGCTCGGTGACGGCCGAGAGGAACACGAGCGAGAACGCGGCGGCGAGTCCGGGCGCGACGAGGGGCAACGTGACGCGGCCGAACACCTCGATCGGACGCCGCCCGAGTGAGCGCCCGACGTCTTCGAGGCCGATCGGCGCGCGGGCCACCGAGGCTTTCACCGCAACGAGCGCGAGCGGGAAGAACAGGATCGCGTACGCCACCACGAGCAATTGCGGTCGCTGGTACAGGAAGTACGCCCAGTGCGACGCGAAGAACACCAGGGCGAGCGCGATCACGAGGCCGGGAAGCGCCTGCACGATGTAGGTGCTGCGCTCCAGCAGCGCGGTGCTGCGCCGCCGCTGCCGGATCGCCACGAGCGCAACCGGGAGCGCGAGCGCGGTCGCGAGCGCGGCCGCGCACGCGCTGTAGAACGCGGTGTGCCACGCGGCGCCCGCGATCGAAGCCGACGGCAACGTGCTCGAGCTGCCGCGCGCCAACCAGTAGACGAGTGTGCCGATGGGCACGCCGAGCGCGAGCCCGCCCAGCGCGACGAACCCGAGCAGCACCGGCAGCGTCGCCCGCCCGAGCTGGTGCCGACCGATGGCCCGCGCGGCCGACCGGCTCGAGCGGTTGGTGCGGGTACGGCCGCGGGCGGCCGTCTCACCGCCGAGCACGAACAGGCTGATCAACACGAGCACGAGCGACAGTGCGCACGCGGCCGACGGGTCGAACCCGGTGTGGAACTCGGTGAAGATCTCGGTCGTGAACGTGTTGTACCGGAGGATCTCGAACGCGCCGTATTCCGAGAGCACCGCGAGCGCGACGATCAACGACCCGCCGAGGATCGCGACGCGGCATTCCGCGAGCGTGACCCGCACGAACGTCTCGATGCGGCCGAGCCCGAGTCCGCGGGCGATCTCTTCCTGCGCGGGGTCGGCGCCGCGCAGGCTCGCGGCGACCGGTAGGTACACGAGGGGATACAACGCCAGCGTCATGACGACGACCGCGCCGTGGAACCCGTGCACGCTCGGCGCGACCGACACCCACCCGTAGCTGATCACGAAGTCGGGGATCGCGACCGGCAACACCACGAGCACCGCCCACGCGCGCCGGCCGGGGAGGTTCGTGCGTTCGACGCACCACGCGGCCGCGGTGCCGATGACCGCGCACGTGATGCTCGCGGTGACGAGCAGCGTCAGCGTGTTCCACAAGAGGCTGGCCGTCAGGTGGCGGAACAGGAGGGGCGAGAGCGTCGACCAGCCGGCTTGCACGGCCTGGGTGACGAGGAACACCAACGGCAACAACAACACCGCGGCCACGAGGGCCGCGGTGAGCACGAGCCCGCGCCCGCGCCGAGCGCGCACACGCGGCTGCTCGAAGCGCGGCTCGATCGGCGCGAGCGGCGTGAGCGTTTCCATCTACAGCAGCTGGACTTCTCGGAGGAGGTCGAGCGCGCTGCTGCCGTCGCCGAGATCCGAGAGGCTCAGCGCGATGGGCTGCAGCTGCGCGAACGGCTTCAACGGCTTGGCGGTGACGACGCCCGAGCCCAGTGGGTACTCGTAGCTTTCGCTGTGGGCGAGCACCTCTTCGCCGTTCTTGCCGACGAGGAAGGCCACCAGCTTCTGTGCCGCGTCGGCGTGCTTGCTCGACTTCAGCACCGCCGCGCCCGACACGTCGAGCAGGTAGCCGGTGTCGCGCGGTGCGAAGAACGCGATCGCGGAGTGCAGGTTGCCGGCACCGACTTCGTCGCGTTCGCGGTACCAGTAGTAGTGGTTGATCAACGCGAGCTGCACCTGCCCGCGGTTGACCATGTTCGTGAGCGACTCGTTGTCGGGATACGAGTGGCTGCCGGCGTTCGACTTGATCCCCCGGAGCCACGCGAGCGCGGCGCTCTTGCCCTTCTCCTTCAGGATCGACGTGACGATCGGTTGGAAGTCGGTCTCGCCGGGCGCGACGCCGATCTTGCCCTTCCACGCGGGTGACGCGAGGTCGAGGATCGACTTCGGCAGCTCCGACGGGCGCAGCTTGTCAGTGTTGTAGACCATCACGTTGACGCGCGCCGAGACGCCCACCCAGTCGCCGGCGGTGGAGTTGTACGCGGAATCGACGGAGGCGAGCGTCGACGGTGTGAGCGGCGCCAGGAGGTTGTGCTCCTGCAGGAACTCGAGCGGCGGCGTGTTCTCCGTGTAGAAGACGTCGGCGGGCGACCGCGATCCCTCGGTCTCGATCTGGCTCGCGAGCACGGCTTCGTCGTCGGAGCGCACCTTGACCTTGATGCCCGACTCGGCGGTGAAGGCCTTGACCAGCTGCGCGGTCGTCTGCTCGTGCTGGCCGCTGTACAGCGTGATCGTCACCGGCCCGGGATTGCTCCCGGTGCCCGATCCGCCGCTGCTCCCGCACGCGGCGAGCACCGAGCCTGCGAGCAGCACGGTCGCGAGGCCGATCATCGGGCGGGTGGGCTTCAACGCCGGCTCCTGGGGGAAGGTAAGGCTGCCTGAACTAAGGGTAGCCTTACCTTATAACGAGGAGCCCCGGAACGGCAAGGCTCACGCCCAGGCGACCTTGGTCTCGTCGAAGCGCAGCCGACGCAACGAGATCAGCACGAACAGCACGCTCATTGCGCCCAGTGCTGCGATCGGCGCCGCCATCGCGCCCAGCCCATCGCCACCCAGGATCACCGAGTGGAACCCGCGCATGGCCCAATAGGTCGGCGTTGCCGGGGCCACTGCCTTCGCCCATCGGGGGAGCACGTTGAACGGCACCAGTGCGCCGCCGATCGCACCGAAGAGCACCATCCCCACGTAGGCGAACGAGTTGGCCTGCTGCAACGTGCGGCAGATCGCGGTCACCGCCACGCCGAGCAGTACCAGCGAGATCGAGAACACGATCACCAGGGGGATCAGGGCGAGCGCGTTCCCGCTGAAGTGCAGATCGAAGAGGAGCACCCCCGTGCCGAGCACGATCACGAACTGCGCCAGGACCATCGCGACGCGCGGGATCGCCTTGCCGAGCACGATCTCGAGCGAGGTCGCCGGGCTCGCGCGCAGGCGGTCCCAGGTCATCCACGCGAACTCGGAGAAGAACGCGAAGGTTGTGACGCCCACGATGAAGAACGCGCCGACGACTGCCTGGCCGGGTACCACCTGCTCGGCGCCGTTGGCATGGGGAAAGCCGCTTTGCTGAAGTGCGGCCCGGAACGCCGGCTTCAAGAACGCCATGGTGATGATCGGGAACACCACGAGCACCAGCAACGAGAACGGATCGCGCATCGAGATGCGAAGCTCGTGGCGGAGGATGACGCCGAGCCGGCGGAGCGAGATCATGCGGAAACCTCCAGTGAAAGGGGCTCGGTGGGGTCGGAGGCATAACGCCGGCCGGTGACCGCCAGGTACACCGACTCGAGGCTCGGCCGCTCGATCTCGATCGAGGTGAGCGATCGGGCGTCGGCGCCCAGGCGAGGGAGGAGCTCAGCCGCACGCGCCGCCGGATCGCCGCCGGGAATCCGCACGGTTGTGCCGTCGACGATGGCTCCATCGACCCGGGCCGACATCGGCACCGCATCGATGAATGTGAGCTCGAGCGCGCTCGTGCCGTGCGTGCGCACGAGCTCGGCGGTGGTGCCGCGAGCGACGATCCGGCCCCGGTCGATGAACGCGACGTCGGCGTTCAGCGTCTCGATCTCCGGGAGGTAGTGCGTCGAGTACACGACCGCGGAGCCGTCATCGGCGAGCCCGCGCACGAGGTCGAGGATCTGCCTTCGGGTGACCACGTCGGCGCCGGTGGTCGGCTCGTCGAGGAGCACGAGCGCGGGGTGGTGCAACAGCGCGATCGCGGTGTGCAGGCGGCGGCGCTCGCCCCCGGAGAGCTGCGACGCGCGGCGGTCGAGCAGGGGGGCGAGGCCGAGGGCGGTGGCGACTTCGTCGACCCGCGCCCCGACCTGCGCCCGCGAGAGGCCGGCCAGCCCCGCGAAGAACCGCAGGTTGTCGCGCACCCGGAGCGAGAGGTACACGCCGGTCTCCTGCGGCGCGATCCCGATGAGGCGGCGCGTCTGGTGCGGGGAGCGCGTCGCGTCGATCCCGCACACCTCGACCCGGCCCGCATCGGGCCGCCGGAGCCCGGCGACGATCGACACGAGAGAGGTCTTGCCGGCGCCGTTGGGACCGAGCAGCCCGAGAATGGTTCCGGCCTCGACGCGCAAGTCGACACCGTCGAGCGCGCGTGTGGAGCCGTACGACTTGGAGAGGCCCTCGACGAGCAGCGTTGGGGCGCCCTGAGCAGCCGCTACGATCGGCCTTGCATGCTGATCCGTATTCTGCATACCGAGCAGTATCTATGATGCTCATCGGCATTTCAAGGGACATCTCGTGACGATCGAGCCGCTCACGCCGGCCCGCCGGCGGGAGATGACGCGCCGGCACCTGCTCGACGCGGCGGCGGTGGTGTTCGCGCGCGACGGCTTCCACGGCGCATCGCTCGACGACGTCGCCTCCGCCGCCGGGTTCACGAAGGGCGCGGTGTACTCGAACTTCAAGAGCAAGGAAGACCTCTTCCTCGCCGTCCTCGACGATCACTTCGAACAGGAACGGGGAGCGGTGCAGCACGCGCTCGGCGAGCCCGTGCAAGTCGCCAAACGAGACGAGCAGCTGCCGCGGGTACTGCGCGCGATCGAGCAGAACTTCGGTGACGAGTGGACCGCGCTCTACTTGGAGTTCGTGCTCTACGCCCGGCGCCACCCGGCCCTGCGCGAGAAGCTCGCCGCCCGCGCCCGGCGCCAGTACGACGACACGATCGGCATGCTCGCCGCTGAGTACGCGGGCATCGGCGGCACGCCGAACCATCCGATCGCGGTGTTGGCGCGGGTCTCGACGGCGTTGTTCGAGGGACTCGCGTTGGGCCGGCTCGTCGATCCGGAGTCGTACACCCAGGCGACGTTCACCGACGCGCTCACGTTCCTCTACGACACGATCGGCGTGAACGACCCGATCGAAGACGAGTAACCCTTACGAGCGCGTGCGGAGGTTGCGGCCGCGCTTCTCCCACCGCATCGATCCGATCCGAACGAGCGCGTCGCGGTCCCGATCGGGCATGCGCGTCAGGAGGTGGCCGGCGAGCTTGGCGTCGAGGCCCACGAGGTAACGGGCCTTCGGGCGGGGCGCGGTGAGCGCGTGCTCCACTGCATCGGCCACCGTCTCCGGCGGAACACCCTTCTCGCGGCCCTCGGCGATGAAGCCCCGCGACTCGTCGAGGAGCCACTGGTAACGCTTGCGGCCGGTGTCGTCGAGCGCGCGCTCCATATCGTCGGCGGTCGCGTCGGCCTTGTCCCAGATCGCGGTCTTGACCTCGCCCGGCTCGATCAGCGCGACCTTGATCGGCGTGCCCGACCGGGCGAACTCGTGCCGCTGCGCCTCGGCCAGGGCCTCGATCGCGTGCTTCGACGCGCTGTAGGGCGCGAGCCCCGGCGACGACAGACGACCGCCGATCGAGCCGATGTGCACGATGCGCCCGTGCCCGGTTCGCAACATCGGGATCGCCGCTCTCGTGAGCGCGACGACGCCGAAGAAGTTCACGTCGAACACCCAGCGCCAGTCGGCCTCGCTCACGTACTCGACCGGTCCGCCGACGCCGACGCCGGCGTTGTTGACGAGCGCCTGCAGCCCGCGGTCGCCGGCCTCCCGGGAGAGCTCCTCGATCACGCGCGTGATGTCGTCGGGCTTGGCGACGTCGAGGATGACCGGGCGCACGTCGCCGGTGTGGTTGGCCTTGATCCGGTCCGCGTCCTCGGGTCGGCGGACGCCGGCGTACACGGTCCAGCCGCGGTCGGCGAGCCGCGCGACGCACGCCTCGCCGATTCCGGTGGAAGTTCCTGTGATCAGGGCTTTGGGCATACGTACGACGCTACCGCCGGAGTCGTGGGCGCGCACCGGGCGGTGGTGGCCGACGCCTCGTGGGCCGGGAGGCCGCGGCGTACAAGCCGTCGTAACCTTTCGTCGCATGTGCCGAAACATCACTGAGCTCCGGGGCCTCGAGCCGGCCGCCACCCGCGAGGAGATCGAAGCCGCCGCGCGGCAGTACATCCGCAAGGTGACGGGCGTCGCGAAGCCGAACATCAAGATCGCGGCCGCGCTCGACGCGTTCGCGCTCGAGGTCGCCGACGTGACCGAACGCGCGCTCCAACTCGTGCCCGACCGCCGGCAGCCGCCGAGCACGCTGCCGCCCCTGCGGCGCCCCGAGGTGCGCAAGCGCATGGGCCTCGCGCCGTTCCCCGGCTGATCTCCTCGAGCCTGCCCGCGAGCGGAGCGCGAAACCAGACTTGCGCGCTCAGTGCATTTGCAACGATGCGAGACTTTGTCGGGCTTTGCCCTACCGCAAATGCGTCCGAACGGTGCCGGTCATTGCATTTGCACTGAGCGCGCAGAGGGCTTTCGACCCCCTCGAACGCGCGGGTCAGCGGCGCGACGCGACGAAGATCGGGATGATGCGATCGGTCTTCTCTTGGTACTCCGCGTACGGCGGGTACGCCGCCACCGCCCGGTCCCACCATTCGGTGCGATCGTCGCCGTGGAGCTCGCGCACGGTCGCGTCGAACGGCTCGGGACCGTCCTGGATCGTCACCGCGTCGGGGTCGGCCTTGAGGTTGTAGTACCAGACCGGGTTCTTGGGCGCCCCGCCCATTGACGCGACGAGTAGGTACTCGCCGTCGTGCTCGACGCGCATCAGCGCCGACTTGCGGAGCTTGCCGCT
>CAZLEC010000078.1:0-11737 GCA_964558245.1 uncultured Burkholderiales bacterium
CCGATGGTGCTCGTGCCGTTCTGGGACGTCGAGGCCTCGGTCGCCGAGATCGAGCGCGTCGCCGCCAAGGGCGCGAAGGCGATCTCGTTCACCGAGAGCCCGCACAGCTTGGGCCTGCCGTCGTACCACTCCGACCACTGGGATCCGATGCTCGCGGCCGCGCAGGATGCCGACCTGCCGCTCTGCCTGCACTTCGGCTCGGGGGGAGTTCCGGCGTTCGCGCCCGACGCGCCGTTCGCCGTCGCGATCGCGTTGTTCGCCACCAACGCGCAGTTCGCCACCGTCGACCTCCTGCTGTCGCCCGTGTTCCACAAGTTCCCGCGGCTGCGCATCGCGCTCTCGGAGGGCGGTATCGGCTGGATGCCGTACGTGCTCGAACGCACCGACTACACGTGGGAACGGCACCGCTGGTACACCGGCGTGGACAAAGAGGTCCGGCCCTCCGACCTGTTCCGTGATCACATCTTCGGCTGCTTCATCGTCGACGAAGCCGGCCTCGCGATGCGGGAGCTCATCGGCGTCGGCAACATCATGTTCGAAGGCGACTACCCCCACAGCGACAGCAACTTTCCGGCGACCCGGCACAAGCTCGAGGGCTCCCTCGCCGCGGTTCCCGACGCGGATGCCCGCCGGATCGCGGAGGAGAACGCCCGCCGAGTGTTCAACTTCCCCCGGCCGTCATGAGCGGCTTCATGCGGCTGCGACCTGCGGCCCCCGATCGAATGTGCGGCTTCCCGTCACGGTCCGGGCCTCCGGATCTGCGCCTCGGCTAGCCGCGGAGTTGGGGATACCGTTTGGCGGTGTCGAAGCTGGCCGCCACCGTCGCCGCACGAATCCTCGCCGACGTGATGGCCGAGGACTGGCCGGTCGGCGAGGTCTTCGGCTCCGAGGCCGAGCTCCTCGAACGGTACGGAGTGAGCCGCGCCGTGTTCCGCGAGGCGGTCCGGCTCGTCGAGAACCAGCAGGTCGCGCGCATGCGCCGCGGGCCCGGCGGCGGTCTCGTGGTGACCGAGCCGACCGTCGACGCGATCATCGACGCCGCGGTCCTGTACTTCCACCGCGTCGACGCCCGGCTCGACGAAGTGTTCGAGGCCCGCCTCGCACTCGAGCAACTGGTTGCGGGCCTTGCCTCGCAGCGGCTCGACGAGACCGGCCTCTTCCACTTGCGCGCGCTGGTCGACGCCGAATCGCGCGGCGAGGCCAAGGACCACCGCGCGCTCCACACGCTCTTGGCCTCCGCGACGCACAACCCGGCGCTCGAGCTCTTCGTCGACATCCTCAACCGGGTGACGCTGCTGTACTTCAGGGACTCGAAAGCACTCGGCGCCGGCACGCTCACGGAGTCGGCGCACGCGCACTCGCGGATCGTCGATGCCGTGATCTCCGGCGACGACGGGCTCGCCCGCCGGCGCATGCGGACCCACCTCGAGGCGGAAGCCGCGTTCCTCCGCCGCCGCCGCTCCACCCGCCAGGTGCTCGACGCCTCGGTGGCGATGGCCGGGCCCGCCGGCAACAAGGGCGCCGAGCGTGTCGCGCGCAGCATCTTCCGCGACACCGTCGCCAATGGCCTCGAACCGGGCGCGTTGCTCGGCTCGGAGTCGGAGCTCACCGAGAAGTACGACGTGAGCCGGGCGGTGTTCCGCGAAGCGGTTCGCATCCTCGAGCACCACCAGATCGCAACCATGCGCCGCGGTCCGGGCGGCGGGCTCTTCGTCGCGCCACCCAGCGCGGCGGCCGTCACCGATGTCGTTGCGATCTTCCTCGCACGTCGCGGCGTCGACGTGAAGGACCTCACCGAGACGCGGATCGGTGTGGAGCTCGCGCTGATCGACCTGCTCGTCGACCGCATGACGAAGGAACGCGCGGGGCAACTCCGAGCGGCGTTGCAGGCCGAGGCCGACTCCGAAGACCGATTCGTCCGGACGGCTCACGACCTGCACGCCACGATCTCGTCGCTCGCCGGCAACCGGGCGCTCGAACTGGTCGAGCTCGTGCTCATCCGCCTCACCCGTATGCACCAGGTCGAGCGCAATCCGCGGGCCCGACGCAAGATGCAACCCGAGGTGTACCGCGCGCACGAAGCGATCGTCGACGCCATCGTCGAACGCGACCGCGAGCTCGCGCGGTACCGCATGCGCCGCCACCTCACCGCAGTCGCGACCCACCTGGCGTGACCGGCGGCCGATAAAAGAGACTACTCTTTATCGGGACCCTGGAGCCCGACCGCGGCGGAAGGATCGGCGATGACCACCACGAACAACGAGTCGAGGATGCTGATCGACGGCAAGCTCGTCGACGCCGCGTCGGGAGCCACCTTCCCGAACGTCAACCCGGCGACCGAGGAGATCGTCGGCGAAGTGGCCGATGCGGGAGCGGTCGACGTCGAGAACGCGATCACCGCCGCGCGGCGTGCGTTCGACGACACGACGTGGTCGGAGGATCCCGCGTTCCGCCGGCGGTGCCTCGAACAACTGCGCGACGCGATGGACCGGGCCCGCGAAGAGATGCGCACGGCGATCGTGCTCGAGACCGGATGCCCGATCTCGCTCACGTACATCGTGCAGGTCGAGACGCCGATCAGCGACATCGCGTACTGGGCCGAGCAGGCGACCGCGTATCAGTACGAGCACTCGATGCCCGACCGCGAATGGATGGGCACCACCTTCCGGCGCCGGATCCGGCACGAGGCGGTCGGCGTGGTCGCCGCCATCACGCCGTGGAACTTCCCCCTGTACCTGAACATCGCCAAGCTCGGACCCGCGCTCGCCGCCGGGAACACGGTGGTGCTGAAGCCGGCGCCCGACACGCCATGGTCGGCCACGATGCTGGGGAAGCTGATCGTGGAGGAAACCGACATCCCCGCGGGCGTGGTCAACATCGTCACTCCCGCCGACCATCAACTCGGTGAGATCCTGACGTCGGACCCCCGCGTCGACATGGTGACGTTCACCGGATCGACCGCCACCGGCCGCCGCATCATGGCCTCCGGTTCGGCCACGCTGAAGAAGATCTTCCTCGAGCTCGGCGGGAAATCGGCGTACATCGCGCTCGACGACTCCGACTTCACGTCGTCGGTGCCGGTCGCGGTCGGCAGCGTCAGCACCCACGCCGGGCAGGGCTGCGTGCTCACCACCAGGTTGCTGCTTCCCCGTTCACGCTACGAAGAGGGCGTCGAGATCGCCAAGGCCGTCACCGAGAACGTGCCCTACGGGGACCCGTTGGATCCGGCCAACATCTGCGGGCCGGTCGTGAACGCCAAGCAGCGTGAGCGGGTGCTCGGATACATCGAGAAAGGCAAGGCCGAGGGCGCCCGGCTCGTCGCCGGCGGCGGCCGTCCGCCGCAGTTCGAGAAGGGATTCTTCGTGGAGCCGACGCTCTTCGCCGACGTGGATCCCGACGCGACGATCGCGCAGGAGGAGATCTTCGGGCCGGTCGTGTCGATCATCCCCTACGACGATGACGACGACGCGGTGCGCATCGCGAACAATTCGAGGTACGGGTTGTCGGGCATGATCGACAGCGCGAGCGAAGAACGGGCGATGGCCGTGGCGCGTCGCGTGCGCACCGGCACGCTGTGTGTGAACGGCGGCTCCTGGTTCCAGCCCGACGTTCCCTTCGGCGGCTACAAGCAGAGTGGAGTCGGCCGCGAGAACGGCAAGGAAGGCTTCGAGGAGTACCTCGAGGTCAAAGCGATCGGGCTTCCCGGCGTGGCCGCGGGAAGCTGATCCGCGTGCCGAGCGGCGTTGCGCTTCCCGACGACCTCGTCGTGTGGATCGAGGAGGTCGCCGGCGGCCGCGTCACTCACGCCGACCGGCGCCCGGGCGGGGCCCGCAAGGAAGCGTGGTTCGTCGACGTCTCCCGGCCCGACGACACCGTGCGCGAGCTCTTCCTGCGCTACGACCGCACCGACCCGGCGACCACCGCCGACCCGTGGACGTTGCACCGCGAAGCGACCGTCTATCTCGCGCTCCAGGACACCGACGTTCCGGTGCCCCGCGTCCTCGGCGTGCATCCCGCGCACCAGGCGATGTTGTCGGTGCGCCTCTCGGGCGACAACTGGTTCTCGCGAATTGCCGACGAGCAGGCACGGGTGCACATCGCCCGCGACTTCATCACCAAGCTCGCCGCGCTGCATCGCCTCCGACCGGCCGACCTCGACCTGCCCGCCTTCCCCGACCCGACGACCGTGGCCGACGCGGTTCGTCACGAGCTCGACGAGCTCGACGCGATTCTCGAGCAGCGCGGCGGCCCCGTGGATCCCGCGCTCGCGTTCACGCTCGGCTGGCTGCGGCGCAACATCCCGCCGTACGACGGGCCCGTCGTGCTCGTGCAGGGCGACACGGGTCCCGGCAACTTCATGTACGACCGCGAACACGTGGTCGCGATCGTCGACTGGGAGCTCGCGCACCTCGGCGACCCGATGGACGACATCGCGTGGCTCTCGCTGCGCGCGACGCAGGAGCCGTTCCCCGACTTCCCGGCGCGCTTGCGCGAATACGAAGCCCTCTCGGGCTACGAGATCGACGAGTCGCGCGTCCGCTACTACCAGGTGATGGCGGAAGCCAAGCTGCAAGTCATGGTGCACCGCGGGTCCGGTACGGAGAGCGGCGAGCACCGCGATCGCGACGGTGGCGGCGCCGACATCGGCAACCGCTTCATCTACGGCGTGCTGCATCGCCGGCTCTGGTTCGAGGCCCTGGCCGCCGCGGTGGGGCTCGAGCTCACTCCGGCCGAACCCGACGCTCCGGGCTCGCCGGCGGAACACGACTGGCTCTACGGCGCGGTGCTCGATCAACTGCGCGATGTCATCGTGCCGCGTCTCACTGATCCACTCGCGCTCGTGCGGGCGAAGGGCGTGGCCCGGATCGTGAAGTATCTGGCGCAGGTGAACGCGCACGGCCAGTTCTACGACTCCTGCGAGCTCGACGACCTCGCCGACCTGCTCGGCGAACGGCCCGCGTCGAAGTCGGCAGGCCGGATCGCGGCCGCGAGCGCCGCGCGCGAAGGCAAGCTCACCGACGAGCAGTACCTCTGCTATCTCTGGCGACGCGTCGCGCGCGAGACCGAGCTCGCCCGGCCGGCCATGGGCGCGCTCGCCGACCGCCACTGGCCCGAGCTCCGCTGAGGACCCGCGCATGCCCGACACCGACGACCTCGACACGATGGCGGCCCGGCGCCGCTACCCCACGTTCACACCCGTCGACGACGACTTCCATGACGAGGTGCTGAGCGATCGCTGGTGGGAGTCGGAGACCAACTGGTTCTCGTGGAACGTTCCCGAGCGGCGCATGGGCGGGTGGACCTACGCCCAGGCCCGGCCCAACGCGAACATCTGCAACGGCGGCGTGTGGGTGTGGGACGACCGCGCGTCGTTCTCGTGGGAGCTGCCCTACCACCAGCACTACTCCGGCTTGCGGCTCGGCGACCGAAGCGTTCGTGACATGCGCGACTTCGAATGGCCCACCGGCGTGCACATCAAAGTGCTCGAGCCGCTGACGAAGTACACGATCGACTACGACGACGCGCCCGACCTCGAGCTCCATCTGGTGTTCGACGCAATCATGGCCCCCAACCCGCACCCGATCGGCGTGGCGCCGTTCCTCAAGGGCACGCACTTCGACCAGGCGGGACACGTCACCGGCGAGATGGTGCTCCGCGGCGAGCGCATCCCGATCGACTGCTACTCGGTGCGCGATCGGTCGTGGGGTCCGCGCCCGGCCGGTCGGCGCAAGCAGCGTCAGCTCGCCACCACCGAGACCCGCACCGGAGCCGGCGGCATCGGCTACTCGTTCGGCGCCGCGGGCCCGCGCGATGCCTGGCTCACGTACTCGCTCCCGGGCATCGACGCCGATCCGCTGTCGTGCGGGTTCTTGCTGCGCGACGGCGAGTACGCGCACATCCTCCTGGGAGAGCGCCGCGTCGAGGTCGACGCCGACACCGGGTGGATCACACGCATCGAGATCGAGGCCACCGACGACGCAGGCCGCGCGCTCGCGGTGATCGGGGAAGCCCAGAGCCGGCACTGGCGGGGCCACGGCGGCGACACGCTGCTGCGCTGGCGGTGGGACGGCCTCGAAGGCTGGGGCGAGGACCAGTCGTACTACTCGCGCGCGATATCCGACGCGTACAAGGCACGCGCCGCGTCACGTGCAGTCAGCGGGTGACGAGCATGCAACCCGCGATCGGTCCCCCACCGTTCGAGACGACCGCGACCTCGGGCCGGCGCGCCACCTGACGCGCGCCCGCATCACCGCGCAGCTGCACCAGTGCTTCGTGCAGCACCCAGTAGCCGTGCATCCGCCCGGCCGAGAGCTGCCCGCCATAGGTGTTGAGCGGCAGCTCGCCGTCGAGCGCGATCCGGGTCGCGCCTTCCACGAACGGACCGGCCTCGCCGTCGGCGCACAAGCCGAGCGCTTCGAGCCAGGCGAAGGTGAGGAAGGTGAAACCGTCGTAGAGCTCGGCGATGTCGACGTCGGCCGGCCGGAGATCGGTGCGACCCCACATCTCCGCCGCGGCCTCGACCGAGGCCATCTTCGGATAGTCGGGGCGGTACAGCCAACCGCCGGAGCCCGGGGCGCCGCCGATCGCCTCGACGCGCAGCGCAGGGTGCGGCGCGTCGGCGGCCGTGTCCGCGTGCGACACCACGAACGCGATCGAGCCGTCGACCGGCACGTCGCAGTCGAGCAGTCCGAACGGCGTCGAGATGGGACGCGCCGCCAGGTAGTCGTCCATCGTCATCGGCTCGCGGTACACCGCACGCGGATTGTGCGCGGCGTTGCGCCGGCTGTTGATCGCGAGCCAGCCGAGTTGCTCCTTCGTCGTGCCGTAGAGATACATGTGACGCCGGCAGTGCATGGCCAGCCAGTTCGCGGCCGAGTACGCGTGGTACGCCAACAGCGGCGCCATGTCGCCCATGACGCTTTGCAGCGGGTGCGCGCCCTCCGAGTGCGCGCCCTCCGCCGGAGCGGGCGCAGGCGGCCGTTCGGGTGGCGACGCGGTCGGGGCGATCGATCCCCCGATCATCTGCACCGTGCGGTAGACGAGCACGTGACGCGCGCGTCCGGCAGCAACCGCGAAGCACGCGCTCATCACGGGCGACAGGAGCCCGCCGGTGTCGAAGCCGCCTCCGGTGTACCCGGGCTCGATGCCGAGCGCGACCGCGGCGTCGGCGAGTGGTGTGTCGCCGAGCGTCGCGATCCCGTCGATGTCGGCCGCGTGCAGCCCCGCGTCGGCGATGGCCGCGCGCGACGCCTCGACCGTCAGCTCCAGGGCGTCGAGCCCCGTACGGCGCCCGATGCGCGAGATGCCGATCCCCGTGAACACCGATCGCTTTTCGGGTGTGTCGACCACCAGGCTCCTCTCCGCCCACTGCCGGACGCGACCTACAGTTCCAGATCGTGAACGATCTCACCATCGAGGCGAGCGCGCCCCGCATGCTTCCCGCGTTGACCGACCTGAACCGGCCGTTCTGGACGGGAGGCGCGAACGGCGAGCTGCTCATCCAGCACTGCGCCGCATGCCGCCGCTGGGTGCATCCGCCGGTGGAGCGGTGCCCGGAGTGTGCCGGCGAGCTGCGGTACGAGCCGGTGAGTGGGAACGGCACCATCTTCACGTACACGCAGAACGTTCAACCGTTCCATCCCGACGTACCGCCGCCGTACGTGATCGCGATCGTCGAGCTCGAGGAGCAGGCCGACCTGCGGCTCCCGACCAACATCGTGAACTGCGACGCCGACGCGCTCGAGTGCGGTATGCCGGTGCGCGTGCTGTTCGAGCACCAGGGCGAAGTGTTCGTGCCCGTGTTCGAGCCTGTCGCCGCCGACCCGGCGCCGTAAATCAAAGTATCCTCTTTTCCGCGAGCCACTGGCGCACCGCGGCCTGGTGCTCCTCGGTCAGCGCCGACCGGACCATGCGCTCCGACTCGAGCGGGAGCGCGTCGGCCAACCCGAGCCGGGTCGCGTCGCCGACGTTCTCCTTGAACGAGCGCAGCATCGGCTGGGGCCGGCCCGCGATCGAGCGCGCCCATTCGAACGCGGCGCCGGCCAGCTCCGCGTCGGGCACGACCCGGTTGAACAGCCCCAGCGCGAGGGCGCGCGCCGCGTCGATCGTCTCGTCGTCGACCAGCACCGCGAGCGCGCGCGAGGCACCGAGGAACTGCGTGAGGAACCACGTGCCGCCGAAATCGCCGCTGAACGCGAGCTTGCCCCAACCCGGGATCAGCCGGGCCGACGCGGCCGCGATGCGGAGGTCGGCCGCCAGCGCGATCCCGATACCGGCGCCGACGGCCGCCCCGGGAAGGGCCGCAATCGAGACTTTCGGGCCCTCGTGCAGCAGCACGACCATCCGCGCCGACTCCGCGAGCGCGCCCGCCGCGTCGGCAACCGAAGGCGGTGGCGCTTTCGCGCCCGACCCGCCGTCGTCGGCCTCACGCCGTCGCCGCCCGTCGCGCACGTCGCCGCCGGCGCAGAACGCGTTTCCGGCTGCCGTGAGGAGGATGCAACCGACATCGGGATCGGCGAAGAACTGCTCGAGCACTCGCGGCACCGCACTGAACATGTCGGGGTGCAACGCGTTGCGACGCTCGGGCCGGTTGAACGTGATGATGCCGACGCGGTCACGGACCTCCGCGAGCACCGCGTCGGTACCGGTCTCGACGCTCACGCCCGCAGGCGTTGCCGCCGCGCTGTCGGTCATCGTGGCCCTCCCGGCGCTCTCGCCCAGTCGATTCAGAGTACTGAATTCCGATATCGTGGGCGGATGCGCTCCGCCCCGGAGACCGACAGCGGTCGCGATGCCCATCCCTGGAGTCAACGACTCGGGGTGTGGTGGATCGCCGAAGATCATCCCGATCTTCCCGCGATCGCGGCCTCACCATCGGGGATCTCCTTGAGCTTCGCCGAGCTCGCGGGTCGCGCGCATCAACTCGTGCACGCGCTGCGGAGCCGCGGCGTGACCGCCGGCGACACCGTCGCGTACGACCTGCCGAACGACGTCGACATCGTCGTGTGGCAGCTCGCGGCGCAGGAGAGCGGCATCCGCTGCATCGCGCTGAATCCGAGCGCCTCCGCCGGCGACATCCGTCGCATCCTCGAGCATTCGGCCGCCGTCGGACTCGTGCTGCATCACCGCTTCGCGGACCGCGCGCCGGACGCGACCGACGCGCGGCCGCTGCGCCTGACGGTTGCGGTGGGCGGGAGCATCGCCGGCTTCGAACGGTCGGAAGACCTCGTGGCCGGTCATCCGACCACAACGCCACGTAATCGCCGGCTCGGCGGATCGATCAGCTATTCGTCAGGTACCACCGGCGACCCGAAGGCGATCGTGCGCCCGCTGCCCGACATCGATCCGTCGGTGGTCGCCGACTCGATCAAGTCGTTCGGTCACGCGTTCCGGTTCCTTCCGCTCACCGGCGCGCACCTCGTGTCGGCGGGCATGCACCACGGCGGCTGCCAGGGCTTCTACCAGGGTGCGCTCAACGTCGGTCAGGCACTCGTGATCCAGGGCAAGTTCGATCCCGAGGAATCACTCCGCCTGATCGAGGAGCACCGCGTCACGTCGGCCTACATGGTGCCGACCCAGTTCGTGCGCTTCCTCAAGCTCGCGCCCGAGGTGCGCGGGCGATACGACCATTCGAGCCTGCAATCGGTCGTGCACTCGGCCGCGCCGTGCCCGCTCGAGATCAAGCGGCAGATGCTCGAGTGGTGGGGCCCGGTGGTGTGGGAGACCTACGGCGGCATGGAAGGTGCGGCCACGATCGCGAAGCCGTACCGCTGGCTCGAGAAGCCCGGCACCGTCGGGCGCGCGATCGCCGGCACGAAGGTCCGCATCCTCGACCCCGACGGCAACGACCTCCCGCCCAACGAGATCGGGAACGTGTACCTCGAATCGCCGGGCCCCGCGTTCGAGTACCGCGGCGATCCCGAGGCCACGGCCGCGGCGTATCGCGGGAGCGCGTTCACGATCGGCGACATCGGCTATCTCGACGACGACGGCTACCTCTTCCTCTGCGACCGGGCGCGTGACGTGATCATCAGCGGCGGCGTCAACATCTATCCGGCCGAGATCGAGGGCGTGCTGCAGTCGCATCCGTCGGTGGCCGATGCCGCGGTGATCGGCGTCCCCGACCCCGAATGGGGCGAGCAGGTGAAGGCGGTGGTCGAGGTGGTCGACGGCGTCGAGCCCGGCGACGCGCTGGTCGACGAGCTGCAAGGCTGGTGTCGCGAACGGCTCGCGAGCTACAAGTGCCCGCGGTCCGTCGACTTCCGCGACCAGCTGCCGCGGCGGGAGGACGGCAAGCTGCTCAAGCGATACCTGCGCGACGAGTACTGGGCGGAAACCGGCCGGAAGCTGTAACGGGGGCAATCATGGACACACCCGAGCCCGCAGGCGCCGACGGCGAGTTCGACGTCGCGTCGCCGCTCTTCGCCGAGCTGTTCGATCTCGCGGTGCCGCAGCCGAAGTACCGCGCGCTGCTCGCGGCGGGCGAGGTGCACCGCCCCTCCGAAAGCTTCGTGGTCGTGGCCAGTCGCAACGCGGCGGAGGCGACCTTGCGCGATTCCGCGCGCTTCTCGGCCGAAGGGCTGCTCGATCTCGGCAACATCCGTCCCTTGATCCCGTTGAGCGTCGATCCGCCCGGCCACGTGAAGTACCGCAAGATCCTCGATCCGCTGTTCGCGCCCAAGCGGATGGAGGCGCTCGAAGACGACATCACGGGGCGCGTGAACCACTTCATCGACGCGTTCGCCGATCGCGGCGAGTGCCACTTCACCAACGAGTTCGCCGTGCTCTTCCCGTCGTCGGTGTTCCTGGGCCTCATGGGCCTGCCGTGGGAGGAGCTCGACACGCTGTTGCGGCTGAAGGACGGCATCATGCGCCCGGCCGCGGATCCGGCCGACGCGGAGTCGGCAGCGCGCATCCGCCGCGAGACCGGCACGGAGATCTACGCGTACTTCGAAGCGATCCTCGACGAGCGCGAACGCCAACCGCGCGACGACATCCTCTCGCAGTTCCTCACGTTCGAGATCGACGGCGAGAAGCTGACCCGCGAAGAGATTCTCGACATCTGCTTCCTCTTCCTCATCGCCGGCCTCGACACCGTCACCGACACGCTCACGTGCTCGTTCGCGTACCTCGGTGCACACCCCGAGCATCGCCGCCAGCTGGTCGACGATCCCGCGCTCATTCCCGCGGCGGTGGAAGAGCTGCTGCGTTGGGAGACTCCGGTGCCGAACGTGCTGCGCATGGCGACCGGCGACACGGAGCTCGGCGGCTGCCCCGTGGCCGCGGGATCGTTCATCGCGGTGAGCCTGGGCGCGGCCAACGTCGACGAAGCCGAGTTCCCCGACGCGTTCGACGTGCGGTTCGACCGGGAGACGAATCGCCACCTCGCGTTCGGCGGCGGCGTCCACCGCTGCCTCGGATCGCACCTGGCGCGGCGCGAGCTGCGCGTCGCATTGCGCGAATGGCACCGGCGAATTCCCGAATACGAGGTGAAGCACGGCATCGAGCTGCACTACCCGACCGGCTTGCGCTCGGTGGAGAACCTCGAGCTCGTCTGGCCGGTGTAGCCGCACCCACGATGAGGACCCGCTGATCGATGGCCCTGAGCGTGGCCGACGAAGGCCTGCATGCCGCGAGCGACGACGCCGACTGGCAGGAGAGCGCGTACCTCGCGTGGCGTGACCACGACCGCGGCCTCGGCGGCAACCATCGCATCGGCAACGAGCTCAACCGCGGC
>CAZLEC010000079.1:0-1885 GCA_964558245.1 uncultured Burkholderiales bacterium
CTGTTCTGGTGCGAGGCGGTGCTGGGCGGCATCTCGGTCGAGGTGAAGCTCGCATGGGTGAGCGTGATGGGCCATTTCTTGCTCGCGCTCGCGCTGGTGAGCGTCGCGATGCGGCTTCGCCAGCGGGCATGCGAGGCGGAGGGGCCCCGCTATCCGTTGGTCGCGCCCCGTGCGCTGCAGCTCGTGCGCGTGGTCTACATCTGGACGATCGCCGCGGTCGTCGCGGGCACGCTGGTGACGGCCGCCGGCCCGCACGGCGGCGACCGCGACGCGAAGCGGTTGAGCATCCCGATCACCGACCTCGCACGCTTGCACGGCTCGCTGGTCGACCTGCTCGTCGTGTTGACGCTGGCCACGACGATCGTGCTCGTGCGGTCGAGCGCGCCCCGGGCCGTGCTCAACGCGGCGTCGATCGCGATCGCCGCGATGGTCGCGCAGGGCATTCTCGGCTACGTGCAGTACGCGAAGGCGATCCCGGCCGTGTTGGTGGGCTTCCACGTGTTCGGCGCCGTGGTCGTGTTCGCGGCGGTGCAGCACCTGCAGCTCTCGACCCGAGCGCCAGTGGGCGAGCTCGTCGACGTGAACTCCGGTGGTCGCATCGGGATCCACATCCCGGTGACTCCCGGCTCGTACGTCACCGGCGATGAGCGATCCGATCACGCAGATCGAGCGCGTACATCGCGGTCCGGGTCGCCGACATCCCGGGGATCTGGCTGAGCGTCGGCCGTACCGCCGTCCGCTCCTCGTGATCGAGGCGGCTCCACACGTCGGCGCGGTACTTGGCGCCCAGGTGGCACAGCGCGGTGGCGACGAGCAACGGTTGCGTGCGTGCGCACGACGCCAGCACTGCGGCGACCTCCACCGACGACGTCGCCTCGATGCGGCGGAACGGGCACTTCGCTTCGTCGTGGCGCGCGGGCGCCGGGAAGCCGACACCGTCGTGCACGGCCCGGACGAGGGCGCTCACGGCCTCCCGGCGTTCGTCCTCTCCCACGTCGCGCACGCGCGTGAGCCCGTCACGGAGTTGGCTGCGCTCGGCGAGCGTCAGGCGGGAGGAGATGTTGAGCGCCGAGCGGGTCGGCATCGCGCTGAACGCCAACGCCGCGAGCACTGCGCCCGGTGACGGCCCGTCGTCTGCAGCTTCCTCTGCTGCCGCGTTCGCCGGCACGCCTGCACCCCCTTGCGGCTCCACACGCCTCCGCTCCCGTTGTCGGACGTTTGGCCACGCAGCGTGAGCACGATGTGACGGCTGACACATCGTCCGGCCGGCGCCGGGGCGGGCAGGGGCGCCGGTGTGCGAGGCTCGACGGATGCAGGTGCACCTCGTCGACGGCACCTATGAGCTCTTCCGCCAGTTCCTCGCGCCCCGGCCGGGCCATCGCGACGCGAACGGGATCGAGGTCGGCGCCACCCGCGCGGTCGTCGGATCCGTGCTCGGAATGCTCGAGTCGGGCGCGACCCACCTCGGCGTGGCGACCGATCACGTGATCCCGTCGTTCCGCAACGACCTGTGGGCCGACTACAAGACCGGCGAGGGGATCGACCCCGAGCTCTTCGGGCAGTTCCAGCTGCTCGAGGACGCGCTCGCGGCAATGGGAGTGGCGGTGTGGGCGATGGTCGATCTCGAAGCCGACGATGCGCTCGCGAGCAGCGCCAAGGTCGCGGTCGACGATGGACGCGTCGAGCAGGTGTTCATCTGCACTCCCGACAAGGACCTCGGCCAGTGCGTGGGCGGCAAGGTGGTGCAGCTCGACCGCCGCAAGGAGATCCTGCTCGACGCCGACGGCGTGCGCGACAAGTTCGGTGTCGGGCCGGAATCGATCCCCGACTACCTGGCGCTGGTCGGTGACAGTGCCGACGGATTCCCCGGGCTCCCCGGATTCGG
>CAZLEC010000079.1:1895-11737 GCA_964558245.1 uncultured Burkholderiales bacterium
GCGTTGCTCTCGCGCTACGGACACGTGGAAGCGATCCCCGACGACGGCGGCGCGTGGGACGTGCCGGGGCTGCGCAGCGTCGACCGCCTCGCAGCCACGCTCCGAGCCGGCCGCGAGGTCGTGGCCTGCTTCAAGGTGCTCGCGACGCTGCGCACCGACGCCGACGTCGGCACCGTCGACGACTGGCGGTGGACCGGACCGGGCGACACGTTCGGCGACTGGTGCGCTCGCCTCGACGCGCCCAGACTCCTCGCCCGAACGCGTGCGCTCGCCAAGACAAGGAGCTCGTCGTGACCGACGCGGTGCTCGTCGAGAACGTCGCCGAAGGGGTGACGCAGCTCACGCTGAACCGGCCCGAGCGGCTGAACGCGATGAACTATGCGCTCGTGTCGGAGCTGTACGCGGCATTCGACTCGCTCGCCGAGGATCGCTCGTGCCGCGTGATCGTGCTCACCGGCGCCGGTCGCGGTTTCTGCGCGGGACTCGATCTCAGCGAAGGAGCATCGCCGCCGTCGTCCCGCGGCCTCGGGCGCGCGCAGGCCGGCATGACGGTGCAAAAGATGATCGCGGGCCTCGTTCCGAAGATGCGCGCCATGCCCCAGCCGATCGTCGCGGCAGTCAACGGTGCGGCGTCGGGAGGCGGTCTGGCGCTGGCGCTCGCGAGTGACGTGCGCGTCGCGGCCGCCGACGCCCGCTTCAACGTCGCGTTCGTTCGCGTGGGCCTCTCCGGCTGCGACATCGGGGTGTCGTGGCTGCTGCCGCGCCTCATCGGCGCGTCTCGCGCGTTCGAGCTGCTCCTCACGGGCCGACTCATCGATGCCGCAGAAGCCGACCGCATCGGACTCGTCACCCGCGTCGTCGGCGAGGGCGGGGCCGTCGCGTCGGCGCTCGAAACGGCCGGACTTATCGTGGGCAACAGCCCGTTCGGCGTACGCATGACCAAGGAAGTCATGTGGAGTCAGCTCGAGATCGGGAGCCTCCAGGCCGGAATCGACCTCGAGAACCGCACCCAGGTGCTCTCGAGCTTCACCGGCGATCTCACCGAGGCCATGCAGGCGTTCGCCGAGAAGCGGCCGCCCTCGTTCAAAGACGAATAGACAGCGACGAGCCAAGCCGAGCAGGAGAAGATCGTGGCGACAACTGGGAGCGAGCTGGCCGGGCGCGTGGCCTTGGTGACGGGAGGTGGCCGCGGGATCGGCAAGGCGATCGCGCTGGGTCTCGCCGCCGACGGCGCCGACGTCGCGATCAACTACCGCAAGGACGAGTCGTCCGCGGCGGAGACCGTCGGTGAGATCGAGCGGCTCGGCCGGCGCGCCGTCTCGTACGCGGCTTCGGTCGACGACGACGCCGCGTGTGCCGAGATGGTCGAGCGGGTGCTCGCCGATTTCGGCGCGGTCGACATCCTCGTCAACAACGCCGGCATTGCGTCGCGCGGCCAGACCGTGGCCGACACCGATCCCGCGGAGCTCGAGCGCGTCTGGCGCACGCACGCGTTCGCCTCCTGGATGTGCTCGAAGCTCGTGCTCCCGTCGATGCGCCAACGCCCGCGGGGCGACATCGTGATGATCTCGAGCGCGGCGACGGTCCACATGGGCGCCAACTCCGCGCCCTACAACATGGCGAAGGCCGCGCTGGAGGCGCTGGCGTGGACGCTCGCGAAAGAGGAACGGCGCAACGGCATCCACGTGAACGTCGTCGCGCCCGGCCTGGTCGACACCGAGATGGGCCGGCGACTCGTGAAGGGCGCGATGGGCGTGGAGAACATCCGCACGATGGACGAGCGCAGCCCGTTCGGTCACGTGTGCACGCCCGAGGAAGTCGCCGACGCGGTGCGGTTCGTCGTGTCGGAGCGGGCGTCGTACGTGACCGGCCAGCGCATCGGCGTCGACGGGGGACCGTTCTGACGGTCGCCGCCACCGGGCCCGAGCAACGCCCTCGGTAGGATCGGGGCGTGCTCGCCGTGTTCGCGCTCGTGTTCGTGGTGCTCCCGATCGTGGAGATCACGGTCGCGATCCAGATCGCGCACCACATCGGCGGGTGGAACACGATCGGCCTGCTGATCCTCGTGTCGGTCGTTGGCGCCTGGCTCGCGAAGCGGGTCGGCTTCGCGGTCCTGCGGCGGATGCAGGACCAGCTCGAGAACGGCGTCGTTCCCACCAACGAGCTCATCGACACGGGGCTCGTGCTCACGGCCGGCGTGCTCCTGTTCGTGCCCGGCTTCGTGACCGGCGCGCTCGGGCTCCTGTTGCTGATCCCACCCGCGCGCCTTGCGGTGCGCAGCGCGGTGCGCCGACGCTTCCGCGGCCGCGTTCACCGCCTCGGTCCGGGCGGCCCGGGCGGTCCCGGCGACATCATCGACGTCTAGCGGCGCGCCCCGCCGACCACTCAGTCGAGCGGACGGAGCAGCTCGGGCACCACGGGGCAGTCGGAGCGGGCGGCGGCCTCCGACGCGCGCTGCACACCGCGGGGCCCGGCGATGCAATCGACGCGCGCCAACGTCAGCTCTTCGAGCGGTGTCACGTACTCACCGAAGTCGTCGGCATCGGCGTTCGACTCGCGGCGCACGATGTCGTAGAGGCGGGCCGGCAAGACCCGGCCGACTCCGCCGACGACCCAGACCTCCTGCACGGCCAAGCCGAGCGTGTCGAGCGCGTCGGCGGTGCCCATGGGCACGAGGCACTGCTCGGGACCGATCGCGGCGGCCGGCACGAGGAAACGCGCGACGTCGGTGAGCGTCGGATCCCAGGCGTCGGCGACGCGCACACCGCGTTCGCTCACGCGGCGCCGGAGCGCGGGCGCCGGGTCGGAGCCCTCCACTCTGAGCGCGACCGCGGCGATGTCGAGCCGTTCGACCAATGCGACGTCGACCGCCTCCGGCCAGCCGACGACGACAACGACCTGGTCTTCGTCGAGCAACGGCAGTGTCGCACCGAGACGGTCGGCGGTGCGGTCGGCCTCGAGGAGCCGGGCGGCGTCGCGCGCGCCCGCGAACGGATCGGCCGCCGCGAGAATCCGCGCGCACACCCACCACAACGGACCGCACGAACGGTGGTGGGCCAGCACCCGCCGGCACGCGACCACGAGGCTCGCGGGCTCGGAGGCGAACCCGGCGAGCGCGTCGGCGGCCTCGATCGCGAGGCGGTCCTCGTCGAGGCGGCGCCGGGTCACCGAACGGAGTCGCTCGGCAGGAGTCACGTCATCCCACATGTGATCGCGGCCCGGGCACGAACCCAGCCTATGACCGCTCGCCGGACCCTCGTTCGAGGGGCTCCGGGTAGGTCGTGGTCGCGCGTACGGCCGCGAACACGTCGTCGAGCCGGGCCAGGACCGAAGCGTGCGCGGCCAGCCGAACGACGTCGCCGGAAACCCGCAAGCGGCCGTCGGCCAGCGCGGCCTGCGCGTTCATCTCGCCACGCGCGAGTACGACCGCGGTGCGATAGTCGGTCTCCAGTCGGACGTCGGCGGGGCGGGCATCGCCGGCCGGCACCGCGACCGCGCACGTCGCGGCGTCGAACGAGATGCGGTACCGCACCTCGCCCCGGCCCGGCACACCGGCGACCACCGGCTCGATCACGAGTCGCGGGCCGCCGGGGTCGCCGTCGGCAACGGGGGCGGCCGAACGGCAGCTCGCGTTCATCGCTGCGATCCACTCGTCCGACAAGAAATCCGCCACGAGCGCAGGCTACGCGAGGGCCGCGGCGATACCGGCGGCCGCGAGCCCGCGGCGTAGCCTCTCGGGATGCCTCCCACGGCGGCGCGCACCGCGGCCTTTCCCGACGCGCTCGATCCGGTCGCCGATCGGGTCGAGACCCGCATCGACACCCTGCTCGCGACGGAGCAGAAACGCTGGATGGAGGTCGACGCGGCGCTCGGCGACCCGCTCGACGCCCTCCGTGATTTCGTCGCCGCGGGCGGCAAGCGCCTCCGCCCGGCGTTCTGTGCGTGCGCGTTCGTCGGGGCCGGCGGATCGATCGACGACCAGATCGTCGTCGACACCGCCGCCGCCCTCGAGCTCGTGCACACCTTCGCGCTCGTGCACGACGACATCATGGACGGTTCCGAGATCCGGCGCGGGCGCGACGCCGTGCACCGCCAGTTCGCGCGACAACACGAGGACGCGTCGTGGCGCGGCCCGTCCCGCCGCTTCGGCGACGGCATGGCCATCCTGGTCGGCGACTTCGCGCTCGTGTACGCCGACATCCTGTTGCGCGGCGCGCCGGCCGCGGCCCAGACCATCTACGACGAGCTCCGCATCGAGCTGTGCGTGGGCCAGTCGCTCGATCTGGTCGGCACCGCGACGGCGCGTACCGATGCCGCGACCGCACGCCGCATCGCCACGTACAAGTCGGGGAAGTACACCGTCGAGCGTCCGCTGCACTTGGGCGCCGCGCTCGCGGGCCGGCACGCGGAGCTGTCGGATTCGCTGTCGGCGATCGGGCTGCCGATGGGGGAGGCGTTCCAGCTCCGCGACGACGTGCTCGGCGCGTTCGGCGAGAGCTCGGTGACGGGAAAGCCCGTGGGCGACGACCTCCGCGAGGGCAAGTCGACGCCGCTCATCGCGATCGCGACCGAACGCGCGACCGAGCGCGATCGGGAGCTGCTCGCGCAGCTCGGTTCGGCCGACCTCACGGAGTCCGACGTCGTCGACCTCCAGGCCCTGTTCGTGCGCACCGGCGCGCTCGCCGACGTGGAAGCCGCCATCGACCGCCTCGTCGTGGAGTCGCGCGCCGCGCTCGCGACCGCGCCGATGTCGGACACCGCGCGCGGCTGGCTCGACGAGCTCGCGGGCTACGTCGCGTGGCGGGACTCCTGAGCGGTGGGCTCGGCCGAACCCGCAATATCCGTCCGCGCGCTCCGCAAGTCGTACGGGTCGACTCCCGCTGTCGACGAGCTCGACTTCGAGGTGGCCGCCGGCGAGGTGTTCGGGCTGCTCGGTCCCAACGGCGCGGGCAAGACCACGACCGTCGAGATCCTCGAGGGCTATCGCCGTCCCGATTCGGGTGCGGTGCGGGTGCTCGGCCTCGACCCCGTGCGCGACGGGAAGCGGCTGCGTCCCCAGATCGGCGTGATGCTGCAGTCCGGCGGCCTGTATCCGGGCCTGAAGCCGCTGGAGCTCCTGCGCCTGTTCGCCGCGTACTACGAACCGGCCGAGGAGCCGCAGGCGCTGCTCGAGCTCGTCGGGCTGCAAGACACGGTCGGCACGCCCGTGCGCCGGCTCTCCGGCGGCCAGGCCCAGCGGCTCTCGCTCGCGTGCGCGCTCGTGGGCCGGCCGCGCGTCGTGTTCCTCGACGAACCGACCGCGGGCATGGACCCGCACGCACGCGCCACGACCTGGACGCTCGTGCGCGATCTGCGCGAGCGCGGCGTCACCGTCTTGCTCACGACGCACGCGATGGACGAAGCCGAGACGCTGTGCGATCGCGTCGCGATCATCACCGCCGGCCGGCTCGCTGCGCTCGGCTCGCCCGCCGACCTCACTCGCAGCCGGTCGGGCGACGAGATCACCTTCGTGGCCGACGCCGGCCTCGACGTCGACGTGCTCGCCAAGGATCTCGGTCTCGACAAGGGCGCGGCCGCCGAGATCCGTCCGGGGGAGTACGTCGTGCGCGCACCGGTCACGCCCGCACGCGTCGTCGATCTCGCGTGCTTTCTCCGCGACCGCGACGCGACGCTCACGTCGTTGGAGTCGGGCCGGCGTTCGCTCGAGGACGTCTTCTTGCAGATCACCTCGGAGAGCGCGTCGACCGAACCGGCCGACGCGGCGCCGAGCAACCGATCGCGTCGGAGCCGGCGATGAGCTCGAAGTCGCTCGCCGCGCAGTCACGAGCCGAGCTCGTCTTGCAGCTTCGCCGCGGCGAGAACCTGATCGTCACGCTCGCGGTGCCGCTCGGCATCCTCGTGTTCTTCGCCAAGGTCGACAACACGATCCCCACCGACTTCAAGCACCCGGTGGACTTCCTCGTCCCGGGCGTGTTGTCGCTCGCCGTGATGGCCGCGGCGATGGTGTCGCTCGGCATCGCGACCGGCTTCGAGCGGCGCTACGGCGTGCTGAAGCGGCTCGGCTCCACGCCGCTGTCACGAGGTGGCCTGCTCGCGGCCAAGACCGCCACGGTGCTGCTCTTCGAGCTCGTCGAGGCCCTCCTCGTGGTGCTGACCGGCGTGGCGCTCGGGTGGCACGTGCCGAGCGGGCTCGTGCCGGCCATCGGACTCCTCCTGATCGGCACCGTCGCGTTCGCGGGCATCGGCCTCCTCATGGCCGGCACGCTGCGCGCGGAGGCGAACCTCGCGGCGTCGAACGCGCTGTTCCTCGTGCTGCTGTTCCTCGGCGGCATGGCCTACCCGCTCGCCAAGCTGCCGGGCGCGGTGCAGGCCGTCGCGAAGGCCCTCCCCGCGGCCGCGCTCTCCGACACCGTGCGGTCGGTGCTCTCGACCCAGGCGTTCCCCACCGGCCAGCTGGCGGTGCTGGTGGCGTGGGCGGTGCTCGCACCGCTGGCCGCCGCCCGCTGGTTCCGCTGGGAGGAGTAACCCCGGCTGCCCCGCCCCGAGCGGATCGTCGGCCCGATGCGTCTGTGGACCACACAACGTGTGGTCCACAGACGCATGGGCGAAACGGTCAGATGGGGCGGATGTCGCGATCGTGCAGGAGATCGTCGATCGCGGGTGCGAGGGCCTTGCGGCTCGTCTGGCCGTAGACGCGACCGCGCACGATGCCCCGACCGTCGACGAACACGGTCTGGGGGATACCACGCACTCCGTACCGCTGCGCGACCGGCCCGGTCGGATCCTCGACCAACGCCGGGAACGTCACGTGCAACCGGTCGACGAAGGCCGCCGTGTCGCGCGGGAGGTCCTGGAAGCTCACTCCGATCACACGCAGGCCCGCGTCGTCGCGGGCGAACTGCTCGAGCACCGGGAGCTCCTCCTCGCACGGCTGGCACCACGAAGCGAAGAACGCGATCACCACCGGGCGGCCGCGCAGCGCCGAGAGGGTGACGCGGGCACCCCTCGTCGAGTCGAGCGTGAAGTCGGGCGCGGTCGTGCCCGTGCGCGCCTTGCTGGCATCCGTCGGGGCCACGTCGGTGGTGGGGGTCACGGACGCCGATGCCGACGGATGATGCCGGGGCTGGTGCGTGACGATCAGCGCGAGCACACCGGCGGGAACCGCCAACGACACGAGCACGAGCGCCGCGATCGCGGCACGCGAGGGGCCGTCAGCGGACGAGCGCGTCGACGGCAACGGCGACGAACACCAGCATGAGGTAGACGTTCGACCACGCGAAGAAACGGATCGCCGCCTGCGGCGAGGGCGAGCGCATCAGCGCGAGCGCGCGCCCGACGAACACGACGCCGAGCGCCAGGACGGCCGTGGCGTAGAACCGGCCGACGTCGCCGGTGAGCGTCATCGCGAACGTGAGCGCCACCGTGACCATTGCGTACGCGGCGATCTGACGCGTCGTCTCCTCGATACCGCGCACGACCGGGAGCATCGGGATTCCCGCCGCCGCGTAGTCGTCGCGGTACTTGACGGCCAGGGCCCAGAAGTGCGCCGGCGTCCAGAAGAACACCACGGCGAACAGCAACCAGGCCGGCGCCGCGAGGCTCCCGCGCACCGCGGCCCAGCCGACGAGCGCCGGGACCGCGCCCGCGGCGCCGCCGATCACGATGTTCTGCACCGTGCGGGGCTTCAACCACAACGTGTACACGAAGACGTAGAACAGCGTCGCCGAGATCGTGAGCGTCGCGGCGAGCAGGTTCGCGGTCGTCGCGAGCAGCGCGAACGCCACGATGTTGAGCACGACCCCGAAGGCCAGTGCTCTCGACGGCACGATCTCGCCCTGCGGCAACGGACGCGAGAGCGTGCGCCTCATGAGCTGGTCGCGGTCGCGCTCGATCCAGCAGTTGATCGTGTTGGCCCCGCCGGCGGCCATCGCGCCGCCGATCACGACCGAGAGCATCAAGCCGAGCGGCGGGACGCCTTCGCGGGCGAGGAACATCGGCGGGACGGCCGTGACGAGCAGCAACTCGATGACGCGCGGCTTGGTGAGCCGGACGTAGGCGCCCAGCGTCGCCGCCAGTGGACGCCGGACTTCGAGAGGCAGGGTGGTTTCCAGCATGGCCGCGGCGCGAGGCTACTCAGCCGGATACCCGAGACGGCCATCGGGGCGCAGGGACGGCTCGGAGCCGGCCGTCACGAGACGACCACCGTGCCCTTCATGCCTTGCGCCTTGTGGCCCGGGATCGTGCACTCGAAGTCGTAGGTGCCCTTGTTGAGGGTGACGGTGCCGGTGGCCGACGCGCCGGCGTTCGTCTTCAGGAGCAGCGACGTGCCGTCGATCTTGAACGTGTGCTCGATCGCGCCGTGGTTCTCGAGCGTGACCGTGAGCGGGCCCGCCGAGGCCGTGATCTTGCCGACGTCGAACTTGATGTCGGACGCAACCACGGTGACGGCGCCGCCGGTGGCCGCCTTCGTCACGCCGGAGCCGCCACCTCTGCTGCCGCACGCGGCAAGCGCCAGCGAGGCCAGCACGACGATGGATGCAAGCACGCGGCGGCTCATCGGGGCGAGGCTATCGAGGCGTACCGGCCAGGAGTCGGATCGAGCCCGAGGCGTCGGTAACCTGGAGCCGATGGCGGCCGACCCCCACGACGAGGTCAAACATTCGATCCGGATGACCGCCGATCGTCTGCTGCTGGCGCCCTCGACCGAAGCCGGCGAGCGCAAGTCACGCGCCGGCATCCTCATCCCCGCGACCGCCAACGTCGATCGCAGGCTGGTCTGGGCCGAGGTCGTCGCCGCGGGCCCGACGGTGCGCACGATCGAGGTCGGCGACCGCGTGCTCTTCTCGCCCGACACCGGCTTCGAGGTGGAGATCCGAGGCGAGGAGTACCTGATCCTGCGCGAACGCGACGTGCACGCGATCGCGTCCACCCGCGCCGAAGGCCAGTCGGGCCTGTACCTGTAGTTCGAGTCAGTCCTCGTCGCGCTCCACGAACGCGATGCCGCGCCGGTGGCGCTGGGCCAGCTCCGCGTACGCGCCCGGATTGAGCTCGACCCACGTCTCGGCGCCGCTGCCCTTCACCGGCCGGCGCACGGCCGCGGGGGAGCCCGAGGCGAGCATCCCGGCCGGGATGCTCGCTCCGGCCGACACCACTGATCCGGCGGCGACGAGCGCACGCGCACCGATGGTCGCGCCGTCGAGGACGACCGAGCCGTTCGCGACGATGCAGCCCGCTTCGAGCAGCGCGCCGTGCACCACGCAGTTGTGCCCGACGGTCACGCCGATCCCGACATCGGTCGTGAGCCCGGGTGAGCCGTGGATCACTGCGTTGTCCTGGACGTTCGCGCGGCGGCGCACGATCACCGGCGCGTAGTCGGCGCGAATCACGGCGCCGTACCAGACCGATGCGCCTTCCTCGACGATGACGTCACCGACAAGTGTCGCCGTCGGCGCGACGAACGCGCTCGCGTGGATGCGCGGACGGAGGCCTTCGAACGAGAACAGCGGCATCGACCGAGCCTCCTGTCACAGGTACGCGCGGGCAACGGCCAGCGCGTCGATCGCGGCCGGCCCCTCGGCGTGCACGGCCCGGGCGTCGGCCACCGTCAACCGGTGCACGAACACCCGGCAGTACTCGCTCGCGGAGCCGGTGATCCGGTTCGCGGCGTCGTCCGGGCCCATCGTCCAGGGCGCGCCGGACGGCAGCGTCAGCTCGACGCGGAGGGGATCGGCGGGTGGCTCGCGCCCGGCGACGGTGTAGGCGTACGGCAGCGCGCGCGTCGCGAGCCAGGCAACGTGTGCGAGGCGGTCGGTGTCGTGCACCTCGAGGCCGAGCGCGGCACA
>CAZLEC010000080.1:0-10855 GCA_964558245.1 uncultured Burkholderiales bacterium
AGATCCTGTTCCCGCCGCAACGCACGATGAGCCACTTCCTCGGCGACGACGACGAAGACTTCGTGCTCGCCGGAGTGGAGGCCTACAACAATTTCCTCTTCGAGGAGTTCTGCGCGCCCGACCCGAAGCGGCTCGTCGGCATGGCGCAGATCCCGTCGATCGGCATCGACAGCGCGGTCGACGGTTTGCGCAAGGCCAAGGCGCGCGGCGCCAAGGGCGTGCTGATCTCCAACTGGCCGGCCGGCAACCAGGGCCTCTCCGTCGACGACGATCCGTTCTGGGCCGCGGCGGTGGATGAAGGCCTGCCCGTGACGATCCACATCAACATCATCAGCCGCGATCAGCGCATGGCCGGGCGCAAGGCCGCGGCCGCGCGTGGCAGTCAGCTGTACGACATGTCGAGCGAGGCGACACGCGCGAAGGCGATCGGCGGCATGAGCCACGTGTTCTCGATGGCCACGGGCTGCATGACCGACATGATCTTCACCGGCGTGTTCGAGCGTTTCCCCGAGCTCCAGGTGGCCTGGATCGAGACCGGAGTGGGCTGGATCCCGCACTTCCTCGAGTGCCTCGACGACCGCTGGTGGCGCAACCGTGTGTGGGGCGACCTGCCGCTCACCGAGCCGCCGTCGTTCTACTGGTACCGCAACAACGCGGCGTCGTTCATCATCGACCACACCGGCGTGGAGCTCCGCAACCGCGTCGGGGTCGACAACATGATGTGGTCGAGCGACTATCCGCACCACGGCAACGACTGGCCGTACTCGCGCCGCACGATCGAAGAGATGATGGGCAGCGTCGCCGAAGACGAACGCGCCCGCATCGCGGGTGGCAACGCCGCCCGAATCTGGAACCTCGACGACTGATAGCCCGCTAGTCGGCGGGGAGTTGGCGGTCGGTCTGCACGGCCTCCAATGTCAGATGTTGCAGCGTCCGCTGGTGCACGTAGTTGAGCAGCTGGTTGATCGCGGGCATGAGCCGCTGCGCGTTCGCGGTGAGTTGCTGCTGCACCGCCACCAGCTCCTCTGCGCTCCACGCCGGGTTGGCCTTCCCCGAGAGCATGTCGAGCACGTCGCGCTGCAACGCGGAGAAGTGCCCGACGTAGATGCGCCCGAGCGCGAGCAGGATCTCCGGCGTCATGCCGATGGAGCGCAACTCGGCCACCGCGCGCAGGAGCGCGAGATCGGCGTCGTCGTACGACTCGCCGCCGAACTCCGACGGATCGGGGAGCAGGCCGACCTCGCGCAGGCCGGCCACGAGGTGCTCGTCGACCCCTGACCGCTCGACCAGCTCGGCGAGCGAGTAGCTCCGGCCCTCGGCGGAGAACAGACCTTCGAGCCCCGGACGGTCGACGTCGACGATCGCCCGGATCGCGGCGAGCGAGAACCGTTGGGCCTGGAGCTCGCGGATCCGGTCGAGGCGCTCGAGGTGTTGGTTGCCGTAGAGCCGGTTGCGGCCCTGCTTCTCGGGCGGGAGGAGCAGGCCCTCGCGGGCGTAGTAGCGGATCGTGTCGACTGTGAGCCCGGCCCGCTGGGCCAGCTCGTCGATCCGCCAGGTCGCTTCGCCCATGCATGTCCCTTTTCCGACGAGAAGGGGAGTGGGGTTGACAGCGATGACACTGAGAGCATATACTCACAGTGTCAGCACACCAGGAGTGAGAACTCCAGGTGCAAAGGCTATCAGCGTCTCAGGAGCCCGTCATGGACAAGCTCAGCTATTTCGACCAGCAGGCCCGAGCGGCCGAGGGTCGGCGCGAGGCCCTGCGGTGGCTGGCACAGCGACTGCAGTGGGAGCGCAGGCTCGGAGAGTTCCGTCCCGGTGCAGCTCGGCAGAAGCAGGCCGCATAACCACAAGTCCCCGCGCGTCACATATCCGACTGGCCCCCTCCGTCGGGTAACGCGATTCGACCCCGGTCGTCCCCCTCGGCCGGGGTCGATTCGCGAGCGGCCGGCCGTCGTTACCGTGGCGGGATGCCCGACTCCGGTTCGTCGCGTGCCGAGCTCGCGGTGTGTGCCGTGCGCGGGCACAGCGCGCCCGGGGCGACGATCGAACCCCTCGAGGCGCACCACCACGTCGTGGTGCGGCCCACCGTCGACGGCCGGCGGCTCGCGCAATGTCTGCGGTGCGGCACGTGGGCGGTCGTCGACCCGCCCGCGCCCGGAACGGGCAAGCCGCTGCCGTCGCTCGATCAGCTCGAGCGGCCCCGTCGCGGCAAGGCCCTCCGTCAGGCCATCGTGCTGCGCGTCATCTCCGTCGATCGCGCGTTCCACACGGTCGCGTTCGGCGCGACCGCGGTGGCCGCGCTCGCGGTCCGCTGGAACCTCGACGCGATTCACGGTTGGGCGTCGGGCATGCTCCACGCGCTCTCGAGCGCGCGCTCGGAACGCGGGGGAGTGAGCGCGCACGGTCTGACCGCCGGCCTGCTCACGCACCTCGCGCAGGTCGATCCGCATTCCCTCGCGGTGCTCGCCGCGATTGCGAGTGCGTACGCCGTCGTGTCGGGTTTCGAGGCGGTCGGACTGTGGCGCGAGCGGCGCTGGGCCGAGTACCTCACCGCGCTCTCGACCGCGGGCTTCCTGCCGATCGAGCTGCACGAGTTGATTGCACGGGTCACGGTCGTGCGCGTGGGAACGATGATCGTGAACCTGGTGATCCTCGCCTATCTGTTGGTGACCAAGCACCTTTTCGGTATCGGAGGGCCGCTTCCCGAGCCGGTGTCGCCGCCGGTCGGTGAGCTTCCCGAGCTCGTCACTGCGGGCTGAATGACCGGATCGCACCCGGCGATGATGCGATCCCGGTATTCGGAAGCGGTACGGTCCCCTTACATGAAGAAGTGGTTCATCGTCGTTGGGATTTGTCTCTCGGCAACCGTGCTCGGTGCGGGAACGGCGAGCGCGTTCTCGACGACCGGCGTCCGGCCGATTCGCAAGATTCCGGTGCGCGCGCAGAATGCCGACACCGGTGCGCCGGGCGTGTGGGCAACCGGCGCCGTGTACACGAAGTGTGGCGCGATCGGCGTCGACGCGGTCTTCTACAACAGCTCCGTCAATCCGAGGATCGCGATCGGCGAGCAGACGTACAGCGTCTCCGTCGAGATCAACATCAAGGGCGCGTGGGTGGCCGTGAAGGGCTCCGAGGTCAAGCGGTACCGGCCCAACCATCAGCACCGTCGCTACGAGTACGACCAGTTCATCCACGCCGGATGGCGCTACAAGTACCGGGTCCTCGTCACGAACCACACCGAAGCGCCGCTCTTGGGAACGATGTGGGTGAACCCGGCGGCCAACGACAACAACGCGACCGACCACGACAACGCCGACTGCAAGTAGCTCTCTGAGGCGCGCGTGCCTCAGGCGGTGACGCGCTCCCCGCCGCGCAGGATCGGGAACTGGCGGTCGGGTGCTTCGCAGAGGGCGCGCTCGGCTGGCGCACCGGCTCTCGGATCGCCGCGCAGCACCTGCGCGCCGAGCGGCGCGTACTGGAGGATGTACGCCTTGCGAACCGTGTCCGTGAGGTTCGGTCCGGTCATGTGGGGCGTGAGTGACGAGAACACGAGCGCGCTCCCGGCGCGAACCGGTGCCGCGACCGCGGGGGTCGGCGGCTCGGAGAAGCACTCGAATCCGAGCGGATCCACGTAGGAGTGCGCCAGCGTTCCTGCGCGGTGCGCGCCCGGTGCGATCCACGGGCAGCCGTTTTGCTCGGTCGCGTCGGTGAGCGCGAGCCAGCACGTGAGGTACTGCTGCGGCTCGATGAACGTGTAGCCGTTGTCCTGGTGCCACGGGAAGCGGCGGGGCTTCTCCGGCTTTTTGTAGACCGCTTGGTCCCAATACATGTTCACATCGGGCCCGACGAGGTCGGAGCACAGGTCGACGAACACGTCGCTGGTCGCCAGGGCTCGGATCGCCGGCGAGCGGGCCACGAGATGCGTGGTGAACGTGATCGCGTCGGCTTCGGCGATGAACGCGCGCTCGTGATCCGCGGCGCGGAGCAGCCCTTCGAACTCGGCTTCGAACGCGTCGATCTCCGCGGTGACGGCTTCCAGAAGCTCGGCGTCGACCGCGTCTTCGATGACGACGAAGCCGAGCTCGTCGAACTGCGACGACTCCGACGCGGTGAGCCGACGGTACGGACCGCCGCGTGTCTGCCACTCGAAGCCGACGTTCCACGGATGGCGAACGAGGGTGTCGAGGCCGGATGGCGGTGTCGTTGCCACGACCCGGAGCCTACGGCTGTCGGGCGCGAGCGGCTACGCCGGAACGATTCGCCACTAAATCGACAGTTAGGGCGTGAGACGTGAGAAGATCCGCTCGAACGTGGATATATCTCCGGCAAATGGCGCGGCGGAGCGAGGCCAGTGGACGACGAAATCCGTAATACCGGCTTCGTCGTACCGGCCGAGGGTCTCGTCGAACGCGTCGGGTGACGACAGGCCGGGGTCGAGGCTCACCCCGGAGAGCGCGAGCCGCGAGATGGAGCCCGGGTCGCGTCCGGCCTGCCCGCACGCGGCATCGAGGCGCTCCATCTGCTTGCGAACGAACGCCGCACCTTCCGTCGCCGCCAGCGGCTCTTCGCTCCAACGATCGCCCGTGGTGACCCAGGTGTCTCCGTAGGTCACCGCGAGGTGCATCGCGCGCGGGCCGGTTGCGGCAACCGCAAACGGGATGCGGGGCCGTTGCGTGCAGCCCGGATACGTCCGCGCGCCGTCGGCCGAGTAATAGCGCCCTTCGTGCGACGTCTCCGGTTCGCGCAGCAGCCGGTCGGTCAGCTCGACGAACTCGGCGTAGCGGTCGGCGCGCTCGCCCGGAGACCAGGCCGGCGCGCCGAGGATCGTCGCGTCCCAGCCGACGCCACCGGACCCGATGCCGAGCGTGAGCCGTCCGCCGGAGATGTCGTCGAGCGAGATCAGCTCTTTCGCGAACGACACCGGATGGCGGAAGTTGGGCGACGCGACCAACGGTCCGAGACGGATGCGGTCGGTCGCGGTTGCGGCGGCCGTCAACGTCGGGATGGCGCCGAACCACGCGGAGTCGCGCAGCGTCCGCCACGCCAGATGGTCGTATGTCCAGGCGTGGTCGAAGCCGAGCTCCTCGGCGCGCCGCCAGATGTCGCGCGCGGTGTGCCAGGGATGCTCGGGCAGGATCACCACGCCGACGCGTACGCGGCGAGGTTTGCGGTCGGCCGGCACGGAGCTACTGGAATCCGGTTCGGCCATCGGTGAGCTCGCGAAGGACGTCGAGGTGCCCGGCGTGCCGGGCCGTCTCCCGGATCATGTGCAACAGGATCCACCGCAGCGTCACGGTCCCGAAGAACCAGTGCGGCGCGACGGTGCGAACGTCGAGTGACGGTGCGGCGGCAACAGTGGCGCGAGATCGCGCGCACGTGTCGTGATAGTCGTCGATGACGCGTTCGACGGAGGTCGACGGATCGATCCGGAACGACTCGTCGACGTCGGCATCGTCCGACGGCGCGCCGAGGAGGCAGTGCTCGAACCAGTCCCGCTCGACCCACGCGAGATGTTGGACGACCCCGAGCAACGTGACGCCCGACGGCAGCACGATCGCCGTGGCCTGCTCGAGCGTGAGGCCCTCCACCTTGCCGACGGCAACCGCCCGGTTGAAATCGAGCGATTCCAGGAGCTCGGCGTCGTCGAGATCCCGCACTCGTTCTGCGTCGTCGGTCATCACGGTCGCGACATTACGACGCGGTGGCCGCGATTCGGCGAGCTATCGGCGGGCGACGAAGACGCTGAGCCGGTACGCGGCGCGAGAAACCTCTCCTCGGTTTCGTCACGCGCGACTATCGCCGCGCGAGTGTGGACACCCGTCGGACCTGATCGTTCCGGCTCAGCCGAGGCGTTCTCGCGCCTCGGTCGCTCGTCGTTCGATGTTCGCGTAACCGTAGGCCGCGGCGGCGGTCTGCGCGTTGGTGAGCAGTTCGTGCGCCCGTTCGGTGTCGCCGGGGCCACTGCTGACGGCTCGCATCCGTCCCCAGATGAGTTGCGTCCAGGCCGACGCAAACTTCATGCCACCGCGAGCAATGAGCTCCGTCGCCTCGATGAAGTAGTTCTCGGCTTCGTCAAAGCGGCCGAGCACCGACGCCAATCCCCCGAGGTAGCAAGCGACCGGAGGGAAGCTCCCGAGGGAGCCGGCAGGTATCTGTTCGTGGTACGGCTCGAGCAAATCGAACAGCTGTTGCGCGGGTTCCGCGGCGTGCAGCTCGATGACCGCGCCGGCAAACGATGAGAGCGATGTCAGCCAGATGAGGTCGTAGGGCACCGAGGCGAACGCGTCGGCCGACTCGGCTTGGATCAGTTGGAGCGCGCGTTCCGTGTCGCCGGCCTCGAGATCCGCGACGGCGAGCCAGGCCCGAATGCCCGGCAGACCAGGATTGTCGACGACCACGGCTTCGATCATCGGCCTGAGCTCTCCGAGCGTTCCCTGCTGCAATCGGGACGGAATGATTTGGGCCCCGTAGAAGAGGAACGCATCGGGTTGGCCGCTCTCGGTACCGATCTGGAGGGCGGCTTCGGCACCCTGCTCGGACCGCTCATGGTCGCCACGCATGATGGCAACGCCTGCCGAAAAGAAGGTGCTCATCCACGTGAGCACGGGCTGTTGGAGTCGTGCGCTCACCGTGCACATCATCGCGAGGCAGCGATCTGCCTCCTCGAAGTCGCCGGATTGCACTGCGGTGGTGATGGCATAGGCACACGCCGCGTGGAGGAGGGCGGGTTCGCCGAGCGCCTCTGCGATCGCCAGCGCTTCGGCCGTGTCGGCCACACGCTCGCCCAAGAGGGAAGGAACCATGATCGGGTTGCCGACCAGGTACAGCACGCGCATCAGGGTGGCCGGGTCGCCGATGCGCCGGGCCATGGCGCGGGCGTCGTCGGCCAACCGCTTGAGCTCCTCGAGCGGGGCCACGAGCTCGCTGCACAAGGTGGCGAGCAGCAGCGCGCGTTCGGCGCTGTCCTTGTCGGCCAATGCCGAGAGTGCGGCCTCGAGGGTCGCGACCCGTTCGATGTCGATGGCACCGGCGTTGCTCGTAAACCCGCGAGTGTTCGCGAGCGCGGCATGCGCGAGCCGATCGGTCGCGCCGATCACCTGCGCGCGCGAAGCGGCTTCGAGCAACGTGTCTCGGAACGCCGAGATTCCGGCCTGGCGTTGCGCAACACCTAACCCGATGCGCAGATCGCAGTCGAGCAACGGGTCGGTGCTCGGCGTGAGCGCGACGAGTTGAAGCGCCTGGGAGTAGTAACGCACGGCGTCGTCGGGAGCGAGCGCCGTCAACGCGGCCTCGGCTGCTTGGCGCGCGTAGCTGATGGCCTTGTCGGTGTCGACGAGTTGCGCAGCATTGAACCAGTGGTGCGCGAGCTCGCCGACTCGCGTGCCGGGGTGTTCGCCGCACAGCGTTTCGAGGGCAACGGCTACCTGGCGATGGGCGCGGGCGCGGCGGGTCGCGCCGAGATCCTGATACAGCGTGTGCTGGGTCAGCGCGTGCGAGAAACTCCAACGGCCGGGAACGTCGGTGAGCTCGCGCACCAAGGCCGCCGCGGCGGCGGCGTCGAGGAGATCGAGCAGATCATCGGCGCTGAGGTCGGTGACCGCGTCGAGGAGCTCGAAGTCGAAGTCGCGGCCGATCACCGCCGCCACGGAGAGCACCGGGCCCGCGCGTTCGCCGAGGCGCGCGACGCGGGCACCGATCACTTCGCGCACACTGGTCGGGAGCGCCATCTCCGACAAGTCGCGCGTCGGGGACCAGCCGCCGGTGTCGTCCGGGGCGATGGCGCCGGTCTCGGTGAGGTTGCGCAGCAGTTCGCCGACGAAGAACGGGTTGCCGTCGGTCTCGCGATACACCGCGTGCACGAGGTCGATCACTTGGTCGCCGAGTTGGTGCCCGACGAGAGATTCCATGAACGCGAGCACGCCGGTGTCGTCGAAGCCCTTCAGCTCGATGCGGTGCACACCGGCCTCACGGCGCAACGCGCCCAACACTTCCGTGAGCGGATGCGACGCCGAGAGCTCCGAATCGCGGAAGGTCCCGAGCACGAGCACCCGCGCCGACTCGACGTTGGCCACAACGTGGCGCAAGAGCTGAAGGCTCGGCTTGTCCGACCAATGGAGGTCCTCGAGCACGAGCACCACCGGCTGCGCCCGCGACGCCTGGGTGAGCAGTCCCACCACCGCGCTATACAGCAGGTAACGCTCCGTGTCCGGATCGGTACTCGTCGGTTCCGGGAGCTCACCGAGACGCCGCCGCAGCGCGGGGATCATCCTCGCGAGCTCACCGCCCTGCGCAGCCACGTGCGCACGCAGGACTGCTTCCGAAGCGTTCGTGACGTAGTGGTGCAGCGCCTCGGCGAACGGCGCGTACGACACGCTCAGGTCTTCCTCGCACCGCCCGAGCAACACGCACGCGCCCGCCGACGCTGCCTTGCGGGCGGCATCGGCAACCAACGTGGTCTTGCCGAGGCCGGCATCACCCGACACGAGGACAACCTCATGCCCTTCGCCGGCCGCCACTCGCTTGAGCGCGTCACTCAGCAGCACGGCTTCGACCTCGCGCGCCACAACACCGGTCGGCGGCTCGAGTTCCAGGCGCGATGGCAGCGGCACCTCGCTCGTCGCCGCGTCGACGTCTTCGCCGAGTGCCTCCCAGGCGATCTCGAGCGTCGGAATCGGCTCGGGGAGGCCTTTGAGCTCCAGCTCACCGAGTGCGCTGAAAGTGTGCTGGCTGCGGCGTCCCGCGTTGGCGCGCACGAGATCCGCGGCCAGGATCTGACCGCCTTCCGCGCGTGCGCACAAGCGGGCCGCTTCGATCACCGGATCGCCGAAGTAGTCGTCGGCTTCTCTTGTCGCCTCGCCCGCGCTGAGGCCCACGCGCAGTCCTACGGGGCGGGGCGCGCGGCGATTGTCGCGGTCGACGGCTTGCTGCATCGCGACTGCGCACGACAACGCCGCCGACGCGGCAGGAAACACCACCATCAGCCCGTCGCCCAGGTTCTTGACCTCGGTGCCGCCCGACGCGGCGATGGCCTGGCGCAACAAGGAGAAATGGGCGCGGCGCAACTCGTCGCCGGCCTCGGGAGTGAGCGCCGAAGCGAGCTCGGTGGAACCCACGAAGTCCGTGAAGAGCACGGTCACGCTTTCAGCTCCGCCCACGCGCCTCCTCACTCACCTTGTCGAGCGAAAGCGTAGGTCAGGGCAGGGAGCGCCCGCGCAGCTCCGCTTGTGCCGAGGTGCTGCACTTGACGGACCGCCGCGAGTCAGTGGCGGTGTGTCGTTGCGAGTCGCGGTGTGACGGCCCGTACGTGCGAAACGCGCGCACGTTTCCCTTTCGGCTCTGGGGAGCATTGGATCGTCGCACCTGCCTACGCCGTGAGCGCCACGGAGTGCGTGGGCCAATCACCGTCGAGGAAGGTTTGCACGGCATCGAAGAACGTTGCCGGCGCTTCGGCATGGGGGAAGTGGCCGACCTCGGGCAGAACCAAGAGGCGGGCAGACGGGATCGCGCGGGTCCATGCTTCGGATGCCAGGAGCGCGATGCTGTCACGATCGCCGTGGACGACCAGCGTCGGCGCGGAATTCGGCCGGCCTCGGAGCGGTAGTCGTAGTCGACGGGATGAGGAGCGGCCACGCGGTTCAATGCGTGATTCATGTGCTCGGGCCATTCGTTGGGCCAGATACTCGGATCGGCCTCGAGGTTCTCGAACGCGGTTGGGTTCACCATGCGCGTCGGCGCGACGATCCGTCGCCACGAGCGAGCAAAGGCAACGGGATCCGACATCGCGAGTCCGGTCTTCGCGCACAACGGCGCGAAGTCCATCTCGGCGCCGATGCCGGGCAGGACGAGCGACCGAGCGCCGCGACCCGAGCGTCGAGCGAACAGTCGGAAGCCGTCCCGCGTCGCTACGAACTCGTCATCGGACACGCAACGACTCCCTCGATCCGCGGCACAGGTACTCGCCGGCGCGGCAATTGCATCTTGCCGGTTCTGAGGCCGGCCTGCATTCACTCGCGCTTCTTTGCGTGTTCGAGGTGGTGTTTTCGGTGGTGGGCCCAGCAGAGGGGTTTCAGGTTGTCAAGCTTCGGAGAGTCGCAGTATTGATGGGTATCGGGGCACAACTGTGACGAGTGCCTGGGCGCCGCTGCGCAGGTTGAGTCGTTCGCTCAAACCCTGACTCGGGCCGACGGTGCCGACGGCCGGCTGACGCCGCGGCTGTTGGCCGCAACGACGGTGCATGAGTAGGTCTTGCCCGCGGTGAGTCGCTTTACTGTGAATCGGCTGGTCCTACTCAATGTGCTCCTGGCCTTTCCGCCGTCCGACGACCTGCAGGTTGCGCCGTAACCGATGATCGGTGCACCGTTGCCGCCGGGGGGCGTGAACGACACCCTCAGCGCGTGGCCGGCGACCCTCGTGGCCGTGATCGTGTTCGGCGCCGGGGGAGCACCAATGATGATCGGTGCCGTCGCTGCCGATGCGGGCCATATTCCCCCGCCGTTCGCGGCAGCGACCGTGAACGTCACTGACGAACCATCGGTGAGACCGTAAATCACGGTGGTCGTCCAGGGACCGAGGACCTCGATCGGCGTACCCGAGCCGGACGGCGTCACCACGTATCCCTGAAGGCAACCTCGAAGGTCCGACGGGATGCCGGTCCAACTCACCGTCGCAGACTTCTCTCCCGGCGCATCCGACAACTTCGTCGGCGTCGGCAACGGCGTTTTGCAGTCCCCTTCTCCGCTTGTACCGGGCGTCGTGGGCGGCGACGTCGTGGTCGGCGACGTCGTGCTGGTCGGGTAGGTCGTGCTGGTCGGGTAGGTCGTGCTGGTCGGGTAGGTCGTGCTGGTCGGGTAGG
>CAZLEC010000080.1:10955-11734 GCA_964558245.1 uncultured Burkholderiales bacterium
TCGTGCTGGTCGGGTACGTCGTGCTGGTCGGGTACGTCGTGCTCGTCGGGCTTGTCGTGGTCGTCGTGGTCGTCGTGGTCGTGGGTGTCGTGGTCGTCCACGTCGGGTACGCCGTCGACGTCGGGTACATCATTCCCGCCAGGACCACCGAAGCCTTCGCGCACCACGTCGTCGTGTCGGTTGCGCTCGCGACACCAGACCACGCGGGAGCGAGGAGGCCGAACACGACCGACATCACCAGACCGCCCAGTAGCGCCGCCTGAACCGACCGACTACGGGCAAGATCGACAAGTCGCCTCATGATGGCCCCCCAAGCCTCACGGTCGAGGAGTGAGTCGCGAAGTCCGTTCCGCGCCCTCGTGCTCGACCGTCTCATCATTCCAGAGGCCCGCACCGGCGACGCGTTGTCTGGGCGCGAAGTCGGAGAAGAACCTTCTGTCCAAGATACGCCGACACCGCAAGCCCTCCGCTGCGAACTTCGATTCCTGCCCCACCGACAACACACGCCTCAGTGACAACGTCGCGTGGGTTCCTTCTCATGAGCCCGGCCCCCGCAAACGGCGCTCACAGAATCCCGCGTCGTCGGTGTCTCAGTACGCCGGATGTGCGCGCGGCGTCATTCGCGTTTCTTTGGGTGTTCGAGGTGGTGTGTTCGGTGGTGGGCCCAGCACAGGAGTGTGAGGTTGTCGAGGTTGGTGGGGCCGCCGTCTTCCCAGTGCCAGATGTGGTGTCCTTCACACCAGCCGGGGAGGACGGTGCAGCCGGGTGCGGTGCAGTGC
>CAZLEC010000081.1:0-11640 GCA_964558245.1 uncultured Burkholderiales bacterium
CGTCCCAGCGAACGCGTCGCGACACCGGGAGTGGTGTGGAACGACAGGACGAGCGCGAGGCCGCCGATCGTGGCAACGATCACCGAGACAATTCGTCGCACGGCGCGTGTCCTCCTCAGAACTCGAAGCGCTCGAAGTGAATCTGCCCGGGCGGCACGCCGAGCAACCGCAGCCGGTGCCGCACCGCGTCGACCAACCCCGGTGGCCCGCACACGAACACGTCGCGCGACTCAACGTCGGGGACGAGCTTCTTGATGGCCGGCACGCCCAGCTGGTCGGTCTGGTCGTCGCCGATCTCGGCACCGAGGAGCGCGTGGAGGACGATCCCGCGGCGTTCGCTGAGCTGCGCGATCTCGTCGCGGAAGATCACGTCGTCGGCCGACACGGCGCGATAGAGCAACGTGACGTCGCCGGGCACGGCCGGCAGCGTCGCGAGCAATGCCCGCAACGGCGTGATCCCGATCCCGCCCGCGATCAGGACGACCTTGCGCCGCGTGCGCAAGTCGGCGGTGAACGTCCCGTACGGCCCCTCGGCGAACACCCGGGTACCGGGCCGGATGCGCTGCAGGGTCGTGGTGTCGTCGCCGAGTTGCTTCACCGTGATCCGCAAGCCGCGCTTGGTCGGAGCGGCCGACAACGAGAACGGGTGCGCCTTCCACCACCGGTCGGGAGTGAGGAACCGCCAGAGAAAGAACTGACCGGATCGAGCCTCGAGCTCGTCGAGGCGACGGCCGGTCAGGTAGATCGACACGACTCCCGGCGCCTCGGGGGTGACCTCGCGCACGCGCAACGCGTGCCGTGCGTTGAAGAGCAACGGCCATCCGACCCGCCAGCCGAGGATCGCTCCGAACACGGCGACGTACAGCGCGACCCACCAGATGCGCGCGACGCGGTCACCGCTGAAGTCGGTGCCGACGGCGAGCTGATGCGCGAACGAGAGTGCGACCGCGAGGTACGCGTAGAGGTGGATCGAGTACCACGTCTCCCGCCGCAGCGATTGGCGCGCCGCACGCACCGACGTGACTCCGACCGCGACGAACAGCGCGAACCCGACGATCGCCATCAGCACGTCGGGGTAATGGGCAATCAGGTCGCGAGTCTCCGCGACCACCGACACGTTGCTGCTCTGTGCGTACCCCAGCGTCGTGAACACCGCGTGCCCCGACAAGAGCCACACCGCGGCGAAGCCGTTCCAGCGGTGCCACACGGCGAGCCGGTCGAGCCCTACCTGCCGCTCGAGCCACGGGACGCGCGCCATCAGCAGGAGTTGGACCAACACCGCGTACGTACCGGCGAGCGCCGTCAGCTGCCCCACCGCCGTGGCCACGCCGCCCGGGCCGCTGATCGCGTGGAGATCGCCGTGACGGAGCCACAGCGCGAACGTGACCGCCGCGTTCACGACGATCACCGCCACCACGAAGAACGCACGGTCGGAGGTGACCGCCCGCGCCGCCGATCTCGTTTCGGGCGCGAACCGGCGCGGCTGCACAGGGGCAGTGGTTGTCACGCCCCTGATTCTCGGCGCTGGGGTTAAGAGAACCCTAAGAGCCCGTGTCCCGGGGCTCCTGGGAGTCCTCGAAGCGGTAGCCCATGCCCGGCTCGGTGATGAAGTACCGAGGCCGGGCCGGGTCGGGCTCGAGCTTGCGCCGGATGTGCGCCATGTAGACGCGCAGATAGTTGGTCTCGCTCCCGTATTCCGGCCCCCACACCTCCCGGAGCAGCGTGGCCTGGGTCACGAGCTTGCCGGCGTTGCGGACGAGTACCTCCACGAGATGCCATTCGGTCGGCGTGAGGCGCACCTCGCCGCTCGCGTTCGTGATCCGCTTGGCCGCGAGGTCGATGATGAACGCCTCGGTCGTGACCATCGCCTCCTCGGTCGCGGGTACGCCGCGGCGGAGCGCGGCGCGAACGCGCGCCAGCAACTCGCCCATCCCGAACGGCTTGGTCACATAATCGTCGGCGCCCGCGTCGAGCGCGGCGATCTTGTCGCGCTCCGCGTCGCGCGCCGAGAGCACGATGATCGGCACGTCGGTCCAGCCCCGCAGCCCGTGGATCACGTCGATGCCGCTCAACACCGGCAGGCCGAGATCGAGCACGACCACGTCGGGATGATGGCGCGCGGCCATCTCGAGGGCGATCTCGCCCGTCGTGGCCCCGTCGACCTCGTAGCCGCGGGCACGGAGGTTCGTGATCAGCGCCCGCAGGAGCTGCGGCTCGTCATCGACCGCGAGCACGAGGGTCACGGCGCGACCTCGAGACTGACCACTGCGGTGGTACCTCCGTCGGGGGTGTCCTCGATCAGCAACTCCCCGTCCATCGCGCGCACGAAACCGCGCGCGACCGCAAGCCCGAGCCCCACGCCGGTGCCGCCGCGGTCGCCGAGCCGCTGGAACGGCTGGAACACCTGCTCCCGCGAGCCGGGCGCGATCCCGGGGCCGTGGTCGATGACCCGCAGGTCGACCCGGTCGTGCACCCGGCCGGCAGTGACGCGAGCGGGACGGTCGTCGGGCGACCACCGCATCGCGTTCTCCACGAGGTTGGCCACGACCCGTTCGAGGAGCGCGGCGTCGGCGCGCACCGGGCTCAACGTCTCCGGCACGTCGTAGACGACGCCGTAGGCGCGCTCACCCAGGCTCGCGATCGCGGCGGGCACGACCTCGTCGAGATTCACCGGCCGTAGCGTCGGATGGAGCACTCCCGCCTGGAGCCGGCTCATGTCGAGCAGGTTCGACACCAGCGCGGTGAGCCGGTCGGTCTCTTCCTCGATGGTTTCCAGGAACTCGGCCTGATCGTGCGGCGACCACTCGATGTCGGTCTGGCGCAGGCTCGACGCCGACGCCTTGATCGACGCGAGCGGCGTGCGCAGATCGTGGGAGACGGCCTGCAGCAACGCTGTGCGCAGCTCGTTCGCCTCGGTCAGCTCGGTTGCCTGCGCCGCCGCCTCAGAGAGCCGTGCCCGTTCCCGGGCGGCCGTGAGCTGCGCGGCGAACGCGTTCAGCACTTGCCGATCGGCGCCCGTGAGCCGGCCGCCGACGAGCGCGAGCACCACGTCTTCGCCGAGCGGCAGCGTGAGGTCGGCATCCGCGGCCGACGCCGGCGGGCGCGAACCGGCGGCGGCCTCGGTGTGCCAGTCACCGTCGGCGAGCGCGAGCACACTTGCACCCTCGAGGCCGAACGACGACCGCACGAACACGACGAGATCGGCGAGCGGATCGTCCTGCTGCACGTTGGCCGCGAGCCGCGCGAGGGTCTCCGCGTCGGCGCGCGCCCGCGCCGCGTCGCGCGCACGTCGCGCGGCCGCGTCGACGAACGCGCTCACGACTGCGGCGACCACGAGGAACACGATCAGCGCGAGGACGTTCTCGTGCTCCTCGATCGTGAACCGGTGCAGCGGTGGCGTGAAGTAGTAGTTCGCACACAAGAACGCCGCCACGGCCGCGAGGATCGCGAGCAGCGGACCGCCGGTTGCGGCGGTGGCGACCACCAACAGCAAGAAGAGCAACAGCACCGACGCGAGCGTGAGATCACCGCGGGCGTGCGAGAGCGACACCGTCAGCACCGGTAGGCCCAACGCGGCAATCGCGAGACCCGTGAGCCGCCGGCGCGGCGAGAGCGCCGACGCGCGTCCGACGAAGCGCCGCCGTGCGTGGTCGTCGCGGCTGCGCGCGCCCTCCTTGTCCTGGGAGATCACGTGCAGGTCGATGGGGCCCGACAGCCGGATGACGCGGTTGATCACCGAACCGCGCGTCAGCTCGGCCCAACGGGAGCGACCACTGGCTCCGAGCACGAGCTGCGTGCAGTTCTCGACCCGGGCGAGCTCGGCGAGCGCGGCCGCGATGTCGGACGCGATCACCTCGTGGTACTCGCCGCCGAGGTCGGTGAGCAGTAGCCGGTGGCGCTCGACCGCGTCGGAGCGACCGGTGCCCGTCAGCCCGTCGTCGTTGCGCACGTGCACGCCGAGCAACTCGCCGTGCGAGCGTTGCGCCATGCGCGACGCCCGCCGGATGAGTGCTTCCGTTCCCGGAGCGCCGGTGATCGCGACCAGCACCCGTTCCCGCGTCTCCCACGGCTCGGTGATGTTGTGACGCTCGCGGTAGCTCTCGAGTCCTTCGTCGACGCGGTCGGCGAGCCACAACAGCGCGAGTTCGCGCAACGCCGCCAGGTTGCCCGGACGGAAGTAGTTCGCGAGCGCGGCGTCGATCCGGTCGGACTTGTACACGTTGCCGTGCGCCATGCGCCGCCGCAGCGCTTCCGGCGTCATGTCGACGAGCTCGATCTGGTCCGCGCGGCGGACGATCCCGTCGGGGATCGTCTCCCGTTGCTTCACGCCGGTGATGCGCTCCACCACGTCGTTGACCGATTCGAGATGCTGGATGTTCAGCGTCGAGATGACGTCGAGCCCGGCGTCGAGCAGCTGCTCCACGTCCTGCCACCGCTTCTCGTGAACGGACCCCGGAACGTTCGTGTGGGCCAGCTCGTCGACCAGCACGACGTCGGGATGGCGTGCGAGCACGGCGTCGACGTCCATCTCCTCGAACTCGGTGTCGCGGTACTGGATCTTGCGCCGCGGGACGATCTCGAGGTCGCCGAGCTGCTCCGCGGTCCGGGCCCGGCCGTGCGTCTCGACGATGCCCACCACCACATCGGTGCCGCGGTCGTGCCGGCGCCGGCCCTCGTTGAGCATCGCGAACGTCTTGCCCACGCCCGGGGCCGCGCCCAGATACAAACGAAGTTGGCCCCGCGCCATCCAACCAGTGTGTCTTAACGCGCGGCGAACGCGGGTATTTCAGAGGATCGGCCTCAGTACCCGTTCCCGCCGCCGCCCGAGGAGGTCGTGGGTGCGCCCGTGGCGGGTGGGGGCGACTGGGTACCGGAGGGGCTTCCCGCCGATCCGTTGCTCCCGCACGCCGAGAGCGCCGCCGCGGCGATCGCGACCATCACGACAGTAATGAGCTTGTGTCTTGCCATGCCTCGGAATACGAGGCGACGCGCGTACGAGTTCAGTCGCCCTCGTGTCGGCTACCGGAGCGGGCTCAGCGCGCGGGCCTCGTCACGGACGGCAACCGGCACCGGTCGGATGTCGCGCACGATGCCGACGAAGCTGAACAGCCGCAGCACGTAGTAAGTGACGTCGATCTGCCACCAACGGAAGCCCTGGCGCGCCGCCCACGGGTAGCGGTGATGGTTGTTGTGCCATCCCTCGCCGCTCGTGATGAGCGCGACGACCAGCGAATTGCGGCTCGTGTCGGTGGTCTCGTACACGCGGCGACCGAACACGTGCGCGAGCGAATTCACGCAGAAGGTCGCGTGCCACAGCACGATCGTGGAGGCGAAGAAGCCGATGATCAGCCCGCTCCAGCCCGCATAGAGGTAGCAGGCGGCGCCGAGCGTCCACGGCCCGATCCAGTCGTGCTTGTCGAGCCAGACCAGCTCCGGGTACTTCGTGAAGTCCTTGATCGCGTCGGAGTCGGTCTTGTTGTACTTGTCGCAGAGGATCCAGCCGACGTGACTCCACCAGAACCCGCGGATCGGCGAGTGGATGTCGCGCTCGGTGTCGGAGTTCTTGTGGTGCGCACGATGGTGCGCGGCCCACCAGAGCGGACCCTTTTGCGCCGCGGTGAGCCCGACGAACGCGAGCACGAACTGCGGCACCCGCCCGAGCTTGTAGCTGCGATGCGAGAAGTAGCGGTGGTAGCCGCCGGTGATCGCGAGCATGCGCACGAAGTAGAGCGCGACCGCGAGCCAGACCGCCTTCCAGGTCACCCCCGTGACGAAGGCCAGCAGCGGCAAGAAGTGGAGCGCGATGAACGGGATCGAGGTCTTGCGGTTGATGCGCTCGTTCGGGGCCCAGGTGGCGGGATCACGGGAGCCGAGCGGCGCCGGGGTCTCGGTGGCCTCCTGCGGACGCGCGCTCGCAGGATCGATCACTACCGACATGCCGGGACTCCTGACGCCGAGGGCCGCCCCACCGGCGGTCCCGCCACCCTACCTCCCAGTAGGTAGGGAGCCCCAACGTCGCCGACTACACCATCAGATGGTGCAGTTCACGTCACCTGGGCGCAGCGAAGTGCACCATCAGATGGTGCGGTTCAGGACAGCATCGCGCGGAGGGTGCTGGCGAGAATGCCGCCGGCGCGGAACACGTGGCGCTCGAAAGGGGTGTCGATCCGGACGCGCATCGTGAAGGTCCGGTCGTCGGCGCTCACGCGCACGTCGAGCGGGAGCGGCGTGTCGGCGGCCAACGCCTCCACTCCTTCGATGCGGTACACCTCGTGACCGGTGAGGCCGAGGGACGCCGCGGACTCGCCCGGCGCGAACTCCAGCGGGAGCACGCCCATGCCGACCAGGTTCGAGCGGTGGATGCGCTCGTAGCTCTCGGCCAGCACCGCCCGCACGCCGAGCAACAGCGAGCCTTTCGCCGCCCAGTCGCGCGACGAGCCCGAGCCGTACTCCTTGCCCGCGATCACCACGAGCGGCACACCCTCCCGGGCGTACTGCATCGCGGCGTCGTAGATGGTGGTGGGCGCGCCGTCGGGGAGGTGCAGCGTGAAGCCGCCCTCGGTGCCCGGCGCGAGCTGGTTGCGCAGGCGCACGTTCGCGAAGGTGCCGCGCACCATCACCTCGTGGTTGCCACGGCGCGCGCCATACGAGTTGAAGTCGCGTGCCTCCACGCCGTGCTCGATGAGCCACTGCCCCGCCGGTGTGGACGCGCGGATGTTGCCCGCCGGCGAGATGTGGTCGGTCGTGACGCTGTCGCCGAGCAGCGCGAGCACGCGCGCACCGACGACATCCGTGATGGGCAGATCGTCGCCGTTTACATCGTCGAGGAACGGCGGCCGGCGGATGTACGTGGAGTCCGTGTCCCACTCGTACACGTCTCCGGTGGGCGCGGGAAGTGCGCGCCAACGCTCGTCGCCTTCGAGGAACGAGCCGTATCGCTCCTCGAACATGCTGCGATCGAGCACCGACTCGACCACGCTCGTGATCTCCGCGTCCGACGGCCACAGGTCTCGCAGATACACGGGATTCTCGTCGGCGTCGTAGCCGATGGGATCAGCGTTCAGATCGATGTCCATCGTGCCCGCCAACGCGTACGCGACGACGAGCGGCGGCGACGCGAGATAGTTCATGCGGACGTCGGGATGGATGCGGCCCTCGAAGTTGCGGTTGCCGGAGAGCACCGAGCACATCGAGAGGTCGTTTTCGGTGATCGCCTTCGAGATCTCCGGCGCCAGGGGACCCGAGTTGCCGATACAGGTGGTGCAGCCGTAGCCGACGAGGTCGAAGCCGAGCGCGGCCAGCGGCTCGAGCAGCCCCGCCTTCGTGTAGTAGTCGGTGACCACGAGTGATCCCGGCGCGAGGGTCGTCTTCACCCAGGGCGGGGTGCGGAGGCCACGGGCGACGGCGTTGCGGGCGAGCAAGCCCGCCGCGATCATCACCGACGGGTTCGACGTGTTGGTGCACGACGTGATCGCCGCGATCACGACCGCGCCGTCGGCGAGATCGAACGCGCGCCCGTCGGCCAACGCGACCGGCGCCTTCTGCAGCTGCAAGGTGGCGCCCTCGTTGCGGCGCACGCCGGCCAGCGCCTCCGCGAAGCCCGCCTTCGCGTTCGACAGCGAGACGCGGTCCTGCGGACGGGCCGGACCTGCGAGCGACGGCACCACGGTCGTGAGGTCGAGCTCGAGCATCTCGTCGTACTGGGGCACCACCGCCGGGTCGTGCCACAGGCCCTGCTCCTTGGCGTACGTCTCGACCAGCGCGACGAGATCGTCGGGGCGACCAGTCGCCCGGAGGTAGCGCAGCGTCTCGTCGTCGACCGGGAAGAGTGTGGCGGTCGAGCCGTACTCCGGCGACATGTTGCCGATCGTGGCGCGGTTCTCGAGCGGGATCCGGCCCACACCCTCGCCGTAGAACTCGACCAGCTTGCCGACCACGCCGTGCTCGCGCAGCCGCTGCGCGACCGTGAGCACGAGGTCGGTGGCGGTGACGCCGGGCGAAAGCGCGCCGACGAGCTTGATGCCGACGATGCGGGGCAACAACATCGAGATGGCCTGGCCGAGCATCGCCGCCTCGGCCTCGATGCCGCCGACGCCCCAGCCGAGCACCCCGAGCCCGTTGACCATGGGCGTGTGCGAGTCGGTGCCGACGAGCGTGTCGGGATAGGCCATCCCGTTCGAATCACGGAACACGACTTGCGAGAGGTACTCGAGGTTCACCTGGTGGCAGATGCCGCGGTCGGGTGGGAACACGCGCAGCGTCTTGAACGCCTGCTGGGCCCACCGCAGGAAGGTGTACCGCTCGCGGTTGCGCTCGAACTCCAGCTCCGCGTTGCGCGCCAACGCGTCGGAGGTCCCGGCGAAGTCGGCGATGATCGAGTGGTCGATCACGAGGTCGACGGGGATGCCGGGCTCGACGTTCGCGGTGTTGCCCCCGAGCCGGGCGACCGCGTCGCGCAGCGCCGCGAGGTCGGCGATCGCCGGGACACCCGTGAGGTCCTGCATCAACACGCGTGCCGGCATGAACTGCAGCTCGCGATGGCCGGCCTCCTGCGCCGAGCGACTGCGGTCGGCCACGGCGCGGATGTCGTCGGCGACGACGTCGACGCCGTCTTCGCGGCGCAAGAGGTTCTCAACGAGCACGCGGAGCGAATACGGCAGCTGAAACGGATCGCTGACGATCGCGTCGAGCCGGAATATGTCGTACGTGCGGTCGCCGACGGACAAACGTGAGCGCGCACCGAAGCTGTCGAGAGTCACGGATTCGAGGCTACCCTCCGCAAAATGACCGACGTCATAGCGGTCGACGTCGGGGGCACGAAGCTCGCGGCCGGCGTCGTACGAGACGACGGCACGCTCGTGCAGCGGGCCGAGACCCCGACCCCGCTCGATGTCGACGGCGACGCGCTGTTCGCGGTGTTGGCGGGCCTCCTCGACCGACTCGACGCGCACGAAGCCGTCGCGGTCGGCGTGGGCTGCGGCGGTCCGATGGCCCCGCATGGCGAACACGTGTCACCGCTGAACATCCCGGCATGGCGTGGCTTTCCCCTGCGCGAACGGCTCGCGACCCACACCGCGAGGCCCGTGTGGGTCGACAACGACGCCAAGGCTCTCGCACTCGGTGAAGGATGGCTCGGCGCGGCGGCCGGCGCTGCGAACTACATCGGCATGGTCGTGTCGACCGGGGTCGGCGGCGGCATCGTCCTCGACGGGCGGCTCCTCGACGGCGCGGCCGGGAACGCCGGGCACATCGGCCACCTGATCGTCGAGCCGGGCGGAAGCGAGTGCCCGTGCGGCGCGCGCGGCTGCCTCGAGGCAGAGGCGTCGGGCTCGGCGATCGCCCGCCGCACCGGCGCACCCGCCGCGCGGGCCCCACTCGAAGTGCGAGAGCGCACCGGGATGCTGGTGGGGCGGGCCGTCGGATCGGTGGTCAACCTGCTCGACCTTCCCCTCGCAGTCGTGAGCGGCTCGGTCGCGCTCGGGTTCGGCGAGCCGTTCTTCGGCGCCGCGCAACGCGAGCTCGACGCCGTCTGCCGCCTCGACTTCTCACGGGGCGCGGTGATCGTCCCCGGCGCGTTGGGCGCCGACGGCCCCCTGATCGGCGCCGCGAAAGTCGCGTTCAACCAGCTCTGAGCTGCGCCCGGCGAAGAATCGAACCGGCGTGAGCAAGCGGTCTGCGGGATCGCTCGCTCACGCCGGAACGGGAGTTGGGGGAGAGATGGTGCTCTATTCGTATTCGAAGACGCCGCCGTCGATCACGACAGTGCCCTCCTGGGTCGCGGTCTGGAACAGTGCGCGCCCCGTGCCGTCGGCCCACATACGAACGGTGAGTGCGTCGCCAGGGTAGACGGGCTTGGAGAATCGCGCATCCATAACTTTGAATTTTCCCGGGTCTGATCCGCAGAGCGTGTGGAGCAACGCACGACCCGTCACGCCGTACGTGCACAAGCCGTGCAGGATCGGCTTCGGGAAGCCCGCCATCTTCGCGAACGCGGGGTCGGAGTGCAACGGGTTGCGGTCGCCCGAGAGCCGGTAGAGCAGGGCTTGGTCGTCGCGCGTCGCGTACGTCACTTCGTGATCGGGCGCGCGCTCGGGGATCTTCGGCCGCTCGGGCAGCGCGTCGCCGCGACTGTCGCCGAAACCGCCTTCACCCCTGATGAACGCTCCGAAGCGGGTGTTGAACGCCGGCTGGCCGGAGTCCTTGTACTTCGATTCGGTCTCCATCACCGCGAGCGCGCCGGAGCCCTTGTCGTAGATGCCGACGATGCGAGTGGTCGACACGACGGTGCCGTCGGTCGGGATCGGGCCGAACACCTCGACCCTCTGCTCGCCGTGCACGAGCATCGCCCAGTTGATGTCGCCGAAGCTCGGCATCTTGCCGGCGCCCATGCCGACGATCACCGGGAAGGTCGGCAGCACGACCTGGGTGATGCCGCCCGCGGTGGAGTTCTCGGTCGTGAATTCGAGCTCGAAGCCCGTGGGGTCGAGCTGGCCCGCGCCGACGCCGAGGGCGTAGAGCAACGCGTCCTTGCTGTCCCAGGAGCGTTCACCGGGCTCCGAGACGGCGCCAACCGCTTCGAGGTTCATGGGCATGGTTCAGGTCCTCCGCGTTCAACCGTTAGGCCAGGTCAGACCCGATGCGTCTCGAACCCACACAGCGTGTGGTGCAGAGACGCACCGGGCAATGTCACGACGCCATCGTGGAGTTGGGCTGGGCTTTCGCGACGAGGTCGGGCACGACCTTGGTGAGCTGAGCGGGCTCCCAGCGCATCCCGTCGTTGCGGGCGGTCGGGCCGCGCCGCCAGCCCTCGGCCACCGACACGCGGTCGCCGTCGACGAGGAACACGCGCCCGGTGACGTCGACGTTGTCGTTCGAGCCGAGCCACACGACGAGCGGCGAGATGTTGGCCGGGTCGAGCGCGTCGAACCCCTCGGCCGGCGCGCCACCGCCTCCCATCAGCTGCTCGGTCATCCGGGTGCGCGCCACCGGAGCGATCGCGTTCGCGAGCACGCCGTAGCGGCCGAGCTCGAGACCGCAGATGATCGTGAACGCCGCGATGCCGGCCTTGGCCGCGCCGTAGTTGGTCTGGCCCGCGTTGCCGAACACACCCGACGGCGACGACGTGTTGACGATGCGAGCGTTCACGGACTTCCCGGCCTTCGCCTGCTCGCGCCAGTAGGCCGCGGCGTGGCGGGTCGGGCCGAACGCACCCTTGAGGTGCACCGCGATCACCGCGTCCCACTCGGACTCTTCCATGTTGGTGAGCATGCGGTCGCGCAGGATGCCCGCGTTGTTGACGATCGTGTCGACACTGCCGAAGGTGTCGATGGCGCGTTGCACCATGCGGCCCGCGCCGGCGAAGTCGGCGACGTTCTCGCCGTCGGCGACCGCCTCGCCGCCCATGCCCTTGATCTCCTCGACGACTTCCATCGCGGGGCTCAGCGACCCGCCGTCGCCGTGCATGTCGCCGCCGAGGTCGTTCACGACGACCTTGGCGCCCTCGGCCGCGTACGCGAGCGCGTGCTCGCGGCCGATCCCGCGCCCTGATCCGGTCACGATGACCACTCGGCCGTCGCAGATGCCCATGCTGGTCCCTTACTTGGTCCGGAGCTGCTCGCGCAGCTGGTGCTTGTAGAGCTT
>CAZLEC010000082.1:0-11421 GCA_964558245.1 uncultured Burkholderiales bacterium
GCACTCGACCTACTCGCCAGCTGGGCGACAACACCCGCATCCGCGCGCATCGACGAACGCTGACCGACCTCGACCAGGAGAACGGCATCAACAACGGCGTGTCAACAAAGCAGATCCCACGGAACTGGGTCTCGGTACTCGGCGTCATAATTGACGTATGAGGCTCCGGCGGTCGGCCTTTTTCATCGGACTGGTTGCTGTAGCGGCTGGGATATCGGCCTGTTCTGGTGGCGGTAGCCGTTCGACGGGAACGACCACGGCGTTGCCCGTGACTCGTGTGGCCGCGGTCCAGTTGGCGGCGCATCTCGGTGTCGGGGTCCCGCGTGGGTGGGCGCCGGTGGACTTTGGCGATGCGCGGGTGTGGGTGCCGAGCGAGTGGTATCGAAGGTTTGGGCCGCTGTGTATCCCAGGTCACGGCCACTAGTCGGTCGGTGCCGGTTCCGAGAACACCATCGTGGACTGCGACATCCCGCAGAGCGACGCGACGACGCAAGACGTTGAGATCGCCGACCGCACGACCCAGCCTCGCTCATCTGGGGAACAGATCGTGCATGGCTATCGCGTGTTCAACATGAAGTCTCGCTATTCCGAATGGGCGCTGTACGACATCCCCACGCTCGGTGTCAGTATCGCGACCCGTGGTTCGCTCGGACCGCGCGTTCTCGCAACGCTCGGTCCGTCCGCGCTGGCCGTTGCACTCGACGCCGCGGACAACGCGACACCGCAAACGTGGCGCGCGATCACCGAGGGCGATCTCTCGCTGCACATACCGGCGAACTGGTCGGTGCGGATCACCAACTCGACGTGCGTATCCGGCGACGCGCAGGTCTACGTCATTCATCCAATCGGGGTGACCGGATGCACCTCTGGCCCCGGGCCGCCGCCGATCGGACCGCCGACGGGGACGACCATGTCGATCTACCAGCCGGCCGCGAGCGACCCATTCGCCGCCTCCCAAGACGAACAACTCGTCGCGACCGTCCATCACGGGTCGACAACCGTCAGCATCTCGTGGGTGACGTCAGCGACGGGCCCGAACGAAGTGCTCGATCTGCACGCGCACCGCGCCGGATCCCGGAGCACCGATTCGCTCACTCTCGAACTCGGTCGCAACGGCACAGTCCCCGGCGGGATCATCGGCTCGATCCGAGTCCTGCCATCGAACACACGCGCCGCATCGAACACGCGCGCTGGTTCGTGATTGAGCGACCGGGTCACGTCAAGAGAGCGCCGCGACGGCTGCGTCGAGCACGGGATCGTTTCCAGCGAAGAACGCGGTCGAGTTCTGGCGAACCGGGATGTCGGGCGTGCGTGTGACTCGATCGTCGAACTCGCCCGCGGTCTTCCAGGCGACGGTCGCGACGAAGGCGTTGAGACCGCTGTTCGGTAGCTCGACTTTGGTGGCGTCGCCGTACTGGTTGGGGCTGCCGCCCGTCGGCTCCCCGACGAAGACGGCTTGCGTGTCCCGCTCCAGCTCGACGATGAGCTGCATCGCTCCGGAGAACGTCAGGCGCGACGTCAGCACAGCCAAGCGCTTCTCGCTTCCGAGCCGCTGCAGCGACTCCAGCAGCGGTCTGTAGGTGCGGTTGTCGCCGCCTGCGTTTTGCCGTAGGTCCAACACGACGACTGCGACGCCCGAGGAGCCCGCGAGCGCCTCGACCTCGAGCGCGAACTCCGTGACATCGCCGAGGGTGATGGTGTAGCCGACGTGGATGGCACGACCAACGGCTGCGACCTCGGCCCAGTGCCTGTCGCGGCGACGCAGGTAAGCCGGGCCGCGACGTTCACGTGTGCGGTTGCCGGCAACGCGCGAAAGGAGCTCACGAGGCGCCATCGCGTCGAGCGCGGCGTCCACGAGGGAGCCGTTGCGAGCACGCAAGCGGAACGTTGCCCGCGCTGGGTCCGCGACGACGCCGAGCCCGTGGAGTACTGACGCGTTGACGACGAACGTCGGACGCCGCGCGCGGATCGTCGACTCGTTGTCGTGGGCGATCAGCGGCGTCACCGCGGCGAGAACCTCTTCGACGTCGGTGCCGTCGATCGCGACGAGCTCGGTGCCGACGACGTCGCAACGCTCCGCGTCGACGACGAACACGCCGTCGTCGAACTCGTAGAGCCAGAGCGGGAACGCGGGGAGGGGGATCGGGTGCTCACCGACGGGGTGGATCGCTGTGTGGCCGTTGCGCGACCCGAGCAAGGCGATGGTTCGCATCAGCTCCACGGCCACGACACTTCGAGCTTCCGAGTCGAGTGCATCGACACGCGCGGCTTCGCGCCGCAGCGTGTCGCGATCCACGGCCCGGAACGGTTCGGGATGCCGAGATTCGATTGCCGACACCAGGATGGCGGCATCGCCGCCAGGGAGCTCATACGCGCGTCGCACAATCCAAGAGCGTACTTTGACATCTGGCAAATGCAAGAGTACGTTCTTGCGATATGGCGAGTCGGAAGCAGCGGCCGGATCCAGTCGAGATCGTCGATCCGGCGGCCATGCGCGCCCTGGCGCATCCACTGAAGTGGACACTGATGGACGTCCTGCTGGTGGAGGGTCCTGCGACGGCAACTCGATGCGCGGAGTTGATCGGCGAGAGCCAGGCCAACTGTTCGTTTCATCTGCGCCAGCTCGCCCGGTACGGGTTGGTGGAGGCGGCGCCGACCGCCTCGAAAAAGGAACGGCCGTGGCGTCTGACCTCGACTGACCAATCATGGTCGGCGATCCAGCCCGACGAGTGCCGGACCCGGGCGGTCGCCGAGCTCGAGCGCGTCTTCGTCGAGCACGAGATGACCAAGCTCATGCGTTGGGAGCGCACGGCGGCGACCTATCCGAAGGCGTGGCGAGCCGCGGCCTTGCGATCGGCCGCGCAGACATGGCTCACCGACTCGGAGCTCGCCGACCTGGGTCGCCAGATCACCGAGTTGATGCAGACGTACAGAGACCGGTTGAGTGATCCGACCAAGCGGCCGCCCGGCTCGCGACCCGTGCGGTTGCTCGCCGTCGGATACCCGCTCCCCGAAGACCCGACGTAGGTCGTGGGCGCACGCAGCGACCGGCAGTTCCGCCGGTTGCTGGCCGGCAACGCACTTTCGAGCTTCGGCGATGGGGCTACGTGGCAGCCGACCATCGCGTGTCGTCATCTCGAAGGCTCAGCGTCGGGTGAACCCAGTGACGCCGGCGGGACTGTCGCTCACTCACCTGGCAGCGCAGCGAACAACATCACGTCGCAGCGCCGGCCCTGCCAAACGCCGTGTGAGCGCATCGTTCCCTCGTACACAAACCCCGCTCGGCGGGCCACCGCGACTGACTCTTCATTCTCCGCGACGATCGTCAAGACGACGCGAGCCGCGCCCAGCTCGAACAACCAGCGCTTGAGGAGCATCACGGCCCGAGTCGCGTAACCGCGTCCTCTTGCGCTTGCTGCGATCCAGTAACCGAACTGCGCGACGTCCGTTTTGGACCAGTCGTCGACGCCACAGCAGCCGATCAAGTCGCCGGACCTCGCGTCCGTGATTGCGAACGCAACACCAGATGGTGTCTCGGTCGTAGCAAACGCCCGCCACTTCAACGCGAATTCGTCGATGACGGCCTCAGCGTCGATGATCGAGAGCGGCGGAGCCGGGCGTCCTCGCCGGTCGAGGACGCCGTTATAGCGTCGGATCGCCGGGTCGGCGCATGCTTGCGCCATGAACCCGGCGTCGGCTCTCGACCAAGGCCGGAGGGTGACCACGTCGTCGGAGAGCGTGACGACCGGATAGTCGGCATCCGCCCCGCGCGCGTCTCCAGAGGACTCCTTGACTGCTCGTTCAGACGGGCGTATCTCTCGGCTCACGCTCACCCTCGGCTGACCCAGACGCTAGTTGTTACGCGGACAATCTCACCCCGAGGCGCACCGCCTGGTCACATCCATCCGAGATCAGACGGTTCTCGCAGCTTCGTCGGTGACGAGAAGTTGCAGTCGCTCGAGCGCGCGCTCTGCGAGCGCGGAGTCGCCGGTCAACTCGAGGAGATCGAGGATTGCGTACGGGTATTGAAGAGATGCCCGACGGCCCAGTCGTTGGCCATCGAACCGCGCGCCCAGTACTCGACGCCTTTCGGATCGACCCATTCCCGCCGGCGGGCCTCGGGCAGCTCGGCCGTGAGGTGACGGGCCCGGCGCACCGCCGCCAAGTGCTCGCGAAAACCGCGTCGCCCGCGCTGCGCGACCTCGCGGTACCCAAGCCGTTCCAACCAGATCAACGCGTGCGCGTGGTCGGGGACGTGACCCAGGTCGCCCTGATGGAGGCCCAGGTACACGTGGTCGGACTCGACAATCGCTCGTAGCGCGGCCTCCGCGAGCGCGGTGTCAGTCGTCACCTCCGCCTCCGCGACTTCACCGGCGTCGACGCCTTCCACGCCGAACACCCCGGCGACGGGGCCGATCGGGAACGCCCGGCATGCGGAGAGCACCCCCAGCACGCCATCGATGACCGCATCCGACGCGAGCTCCGGCCGCGCCTTCAGCGTCCGCACAACCAGCGCGGTGTAGATCACATCGTGACCGATCGCCCACGCATGATCGAGGCCGTCGCTTATGCCGTCGACGAGCTCACCGATGCGATCCGCACGAGCGGCCCGACCCGGCGGTCGGGGTTCGAAGAGCCAGGAGTGTTTGGCGATCATGGCATCGGCCTGACAACCCATCGCACGCGAGGTCGGCGCGGACAGGCGCGCATCGCGGTCGAGCCACCAGGCCGCGAGCAACGCCGCGCCGAAGTGAGCCATGAACGGCTCGCCGGCCGCGACGATCCCGCTGAGACCGAGTGCCGCATATCGATCGTCCATGGGAGGAAATTACCGGTGAGGCGTCACCGCCCCCACCGGCAATGGCAATCTCCCCCGGTGGCTCAGGCGATCGACCCGACCCACTCGTCGAACAAAGCGAGGGCCTCGGTCCACCGGCCCTCGGGGAAGGCCTCGTGCCGAACCGCGCGACCGTCATCGTCGAGCCGCACGACGAGCACCTGAGCCCATTCGTACGCGTCGCCCTCGGTCGTGGATCCCAACTCGCGACCTCGGAAGACGCCGACTGGTCCAGTCGAGTAGATCTTCGTAGGCATGAACACCACTTCGGGAACCACCTCCGTCAGGGTGCGCATCTGATCGTTGACGAAGCCGGCACGATCGGATGCGGCGAGCCGCTCGAACGCCGACAGCGCCTCGCCTGCGAGCTCGCGGTGGCGCGACTCCATCGCATCGATCGCCGCGAGTCGGTCATCGTCGTCCCAGATGTCGGTGCGGCCCAGCCGCCCGGCGTCGTCGTATTCGAACAGTGCGAGGTGCGTGGCCTCGAACTGCTCGCGTGACGTGTAGGCAACGCGCGCCAGAACCAGCCGCTCGCAGCGCACGGCGAGATGCTCGATCCGTGCGGATCCGATCAGTCCGCGCACCGCTCGCTGATTCTCGACGTACGCACCGATCCCGACGATGTCGGGCGCGCTCACGCCACGGCGATGATCGATCTCGACGACGGCGGGTGCCAGCTGCTCGATGGCGGCGGCGTCTCCGTGTCGAGCCAGCCACTCCCCGCGCACCATCATCCGAACGGCCGCGTTGTCGACGTGGGGCGTGCGCGGCTCGCGCGCGAGTGCCTCGAAACAGGATCGAGCAGTGTCGAAGTCCTCGAGCTCGAAGAACTCGAGGTGGTCGATCAACCCAGCGGTCCAGTGCTGCACGCTCCAGAACGAGACCGCATACTGGTTGCCTTCGAGCGTGGTGAGCCGCTGTTCGATCCGCGAAAGCATCGCGTCGGCGCGGCAGTCGACCCACGGATACAGGTACGTGCTGTCGGCGATGCCGTCGTCGGAGCTCAAGCGCTCGATCACGTCTTCGACGGTCGTCATCGGCCACCCGAGCCGACGGTTGTTACGAACTATGGCGTCGGGGGCGTAGAGCGCGCGAAGGGCGTCGGCACTGCTTTCCGACCGTCGGTGATCCCTGATCCGGCGGATGACGTACGCGTGCTCGGCGCCCTCGCCCGCGATGTATCGCTCGTCGAGCTCGTTGAGCGCCGCGGCAAGATCGTCCTCGTCGAAGGACGCCCAGTACACCAGCATCCCGGCCGCGTCCATCTCGTTGATTCCGAGCGTCGTCATCTCGAATCCGCTATGTGTTCCCAGCGTCGAACGTGTCAGGCACAGCCGGTCGCCGCGAACCGCGATCGTTTCCAGCCCGATCAGCGGAAAGAGCTCGAACAGCGTCCGTATGCCCTCGATGTATGCGTCTCGACTGTGGAAACCCTCGCTCGCCACAACGGTGCGAAACGACACGTGTTCGTAGTTCTCGCCTATATAGCGTTTTGCGGCAGCATCGATGTCGCCGGCCGCATTCCGCTGCGCCAATGCACGAACAGACCGCGAGGCGGCGTTCTCGATCTCGGGGACCATCGGCGCCGCGAGCTCGTGAAAGCGCGCCCGCGCCTCGGAGTACTGGTCATCGAAGAAGCGCTCGAACCGGTTGATGCGATGCGACGGATCAACCGTGAGCACGTAGCACCCGCCGCGCTCGTACTCGCTGCTCTCGGCGGTGACGAACGTCGACACCAGGGTGGTGAACACCGCGTGTTGCGCCACTTCCATGGTTGTGTTGACGTCGATGCCGTCGGCCGCTACGAGCCTTCGCGATCGGCTGGCCTCGATGTAGTAGTCGGCGTCTCCCTCGCCGAACCCGAGCGACTGGTGGTCGCGCATCACGAAGTCGGCTGACATGAGAGCGCGCGCGGCCTCGAAGTCTTCGCGCGCCATGGCCTGCGCAAAGGCTCCGCACACCTGGAGCCAGTCGGCGTGCCGCGGGCACTCGGTCACGACGTATCGCACGTCGAGCTCGTTCAGAGCCGCCGGGAGATCGCTCTCGTCGTAGTGCGCGAAGAATGCGAGCCGGCCATCGGAGTCGAGCTCGTAGAGGCCGACGAGCCGGATCTCGAACCCCTCGGGCGAGGCCATCTGCACGCGCGCCAGTGCGAGCCGCTCACCGCGCACGGCGATCGGCTGGGCGGTGAACGTCGGGAACACGGTGAACGTCTCGTGGAAGAGCCGGACGATCTCGGCGCGCCCGCGCAAGGGCATGCCGGCGACGCCGCCCCGGTGGTCGAGCCGCTCGATCTCTTCCGCGCAGAGCTCGGCGCACAGAGATTCGATCTCGCCGAGGTCGTTGCGCTCGGCTATCGCGGTGACACGCCGGAGGGCGGCCGTCGCGGTGTTGTCGAGCGTCGGCATCGCGGCGGGTGGTGCCGCGGCGAGCTCGTGCAGCCTTGCCAGCGCGCGCTCGTACTCCTCCTCGAGGAACCACTCGATGCGACTGAGCCGGTGCGAGGCGTCGACGACCTGCACCATGCAAAGGACGCTCCCGTACTCGCCGCCGTGGGTGGCGATCCGGTTCTCCTCGCCGACGATGAGCAGAGCGTTTCGCTCGCACACGATCGTGCGGGCGACCTAAATGCCGTTCGCGGAGACCTGGGTGCGGGTGCGACTCAGGTCGATGAAGTACTCGCCGTCACCTTCGCCGTACCCGAGCGGGCGATGATCCACCAACACGAAGTCGGGGGTCATCAGCTCGCGCATGGCATCGAAGTCGTCGCGTCTCGATGCCGCGGCAAACCGGGCGGCGACGAGCGCGATCTCCGCGTAGGCCGCGGCCTCGCCGGTGAAATAGCGCGTGTCGAGCTCGGTATGCGCCGCGACCAGGCCGTCTTCGTCGAAGTGCGTGCCCCGTGCGATCAGGTCGTCGCGGTCGAGCTCGTACACCACCAGGAACATGACCTCACGCCCGTCGGCCGCGCGGTAGCCGCCGCGTGAGAGCATCAACGACTCGCCGCGGACAGCCAGCGGTTCCAGGACCAGCTCGTCGAAGCCGACGTCGAACCAGGCGCGTGCGGCTTCCATATACGCGTCGGCGCCGTCGGCCGGCGCCGACACTCCGTGCCGTCGATCGAAGCGCGCGAAGTCGTTGCCGATGAGGAGACGGGCTCCATCGAAGTCGCGAGCATTGAAGCGCGCGACGAGGCGTTCCGCCTGGCGCACCGCACTATTTCGTGGTGACGGTGTGTGTATCTCGCCACTGGCGAGCTCGTCGAGCCGCGCCAGCGCGAGATCCCAGTCGTCGAGTGCGAAATGCTCGACCCGCAGCACGCGGCCCGAGACGTCGAGCGCCAGCAGGGTGGAGTCCGTCCATTCGTATTCGCTCGCTTGCTCGGTGGTGCGCACGACGGTCTGCACGACGAGCAGGGCCCGGCCGGAAACATGGAGTGTGCGGTCGATCTCGGTCGCGTCGGTCATCCCGGCGGCGCCAAACGATCGCATACCGGTCACGAAGTAGTCGCGATCGCCGCGGCCGAACCCGAGCGGGCGGTGGTCTACGTACTCGAAGCCCGGCGCCATGAGGTCGCGAGCGCCGTCACCATGCTCGAGGCGGGCCGCTCGATAGAACGCCACGATCTGCCGCAGCAGGTCGCGGTGCACGGCGCCCTCGCCGGCGACGTACCGCAGATCGAGCTCGTTGATTGCGGCGTCGAGGTCGTGTTCGTCGAAGAACACGTATCGGCACGCGAGGCCATTGTCGTCGAGCTCCAGTACCTGCAGCGTCACGATCTCCGACGTGTTGCCGAACCCGAGCGTGACGCGAGCGAGCGTCAATTTCGAGCCGCGAACGGCCAGTACCTCCGCGTGTGCGCCGTCCATACCGAGGTCTACGAACGCCCGAGCACTCGCGAGAATGTGTTCCCGGCCGTGGAGGTCCTCCGCCACGACCGAACGCCGATCGATCAGCGCAGCGTCGTCGGTGCTCAGCACTGCGAACTCGTCGAGCTGACCGGCAACAATGAGACGCCAACCCCGCTCGAGCGTCGTGGCCGAGGCGTTCTCTGCGTACGGACTCCGCGAGCCGGCCGCTCCTGGACGATGTGCAGCTGCCGGGTCAGTAGCCCGCGTCGAGGTCTGTTCAGCGGCCGGCTCGGACCCGCGTAGCCGATGCAACGGCTCGGTCGCGCCCTTGAGCTCGTAGAGGCGCTGCGCGTCGGCTCGGCTTGCGGCGCTGCCACGGAGATCCCCGGCTGATTCGCGCAGGCGCGCGAGCGCAACGCACGCATCGGCGTGATCGAGGATCAAGTCGGTCGCCGCCGCGATCTGCGCGCGGCGGGCTCGTCGAGCAAGAGCACAGCCGGCTCGGTCACGAGCGCGCGGGCGATGCCGACGAGACGCGCGACACCGTGCGGCAACGACGACGGCCGCACGTCGAGCACATCGCCGAGCTGCAGCTCCTCGACGACTTCGGTCACGAACGGGGTCGATGCCGGGCGCGCGGGCCGGAACAGATCGGTGAGGTAAGGCCGCCACGTCTGGTCGTCGGAGGCGACGAGCAGGTTCTCGCGCACCGTCATCTCCTCGAACATCTCGACGGCCTGCCACGACCGCACGATGCCGGCGCGAGCGCGCCGCTCCACCGACCAGCGGTCGATGCCGGCGTCGCCGAGACGGACCGATCCGCTCGACTGCGTTGTGAAGCCGGTGACGACGTCGAGGATCGTCGTCTTGCCGGCCCCGTTCGGGCCGATGAGACCAACGACCTCGCCGGGCGCGATCGCGAAGCTCACGCCGTCGACCGCGACGACTCCGCCGAACGTCACGACGAGATCGCTGACGGTGAGCGTGGCGGCGGGTCGACGCTCGCGCGGCGGGGCCGGCGGACCCTCGGTGTCTGCTCGCGGGAAGCGCAGGCCCTCGGCGACGCGCCGCAGCGGGGCCGACCGTTCCTCGGCCAGGCGGAGCCAACGCGACCACAGCGCCGCGATGCCGTCGGGCGCCTGGCGAAGTACCAGGATCGCGCCGAGACCCGACAACACGGCGAGCCACGACACGATGTCGGTGCCCGACGGGACGATCCGCTGGAACACGACGTTGCCGAGCGCGGTGGGCGCGCCCGTCGCGCTGACGATGCCCGAGACCCACGCGATGCCACCGACGACCGCGTACTGGATCAGGAGCACCGAGCCGAACACGTTGTATTGCGTGAACTCCACGTTCGTCTGGCGCATCGAGAGCAACACGCCCCCGAGCGCCGCGATCGCCGCCGCGACCGCGAACGCGTACACCTTCGCCGCGATCACGTTGATGCCGAGCGAGGCCGCGGCCCGCTCGTTGCTGCGGACCGCGAGCAGGCGGGCGCCGACGCGGCCGCGCCGCAGGTTCGCGACGAGCATGCCGACGAGCACGAGCACGACGAGGACGAACGCGGCGTAACGCTGCGGATGCCCGAGCGGGTCGAGGTTGATGCCCGCGAACGTGACGCGCTTGATAGGCAGGCCGATCACGCCGCCGGTGACCGAGCTGTTCGTGAAGATGAGTGCGTCGAACATCAACGCGATCGCGAGCGTGGCGACGGCGAGGCTCGTTCCGCGCGTCCGGATCGCGGGCAGCGCGACGACCACGCCGATGATCGTGGTTCCCACAACTGCGGCGACGATCGCGGCTTCGAACGGCCACCCGTCGGCCGACACGAGCCGCGCGGCCATCCACGCGCCGAGGCCCGCCAGCGCGAGCTGACACAACGAGAGTTGCCCCGCGTAGCCGGCAACGACGACGACCGAGCACAGGATGATCGCGATTGCAAACGTCGTGATCAGCGCGTCGGCCCACGTATTCACACCGAGGAGCAGACCGACCGACATGACGATCCCGACACTGACCGGGAGGAGCGACACCCGGCCGCTGCCGGGCAGGGGCAGACGGGCGAGCGTCTCACCGCGCTGCAGGCGCGATCGCCCGGTCGCGATCATGAACACGAGGATGATCGCGAGCGGGACAGCCTCCGCGAGGCCGGTGAGCGACGGGGTGCTCATGCCGAACGCCTTGGCAATGTCGGGTTGGAACAGCGAGATCTCGCTCTGCACGATGCCGATGCCCAGCGCGGCGAGCACGGTGATCCCGAACGACGAGAACCGCCCGACCAGCGCCGCCGCGAGTGCCGGGAGCACCGCGAGCGACAGGACAGCTGCGTTCAGCGTGACGATGGGGGCGAGAAGAATCGCGGCAAGTGCCGACAGCCCGCCCGCGATCGCGAAGTTCGCCATCTCGATCCGGTCGGGCGACCATCCCGCGCTCGCCGCGACCCGGCGGTTCTCGGCGACCGCGGAGGTGGCGAGGCCGAACAGCGTCCCCGAGTAGACGACGCGCAGCACGACTGCGCACACGAGCGCGACCCCGATGAGCATCAGCCGGTCACGCCCGATCACGAGATCGCCGAAGAGGGTCATGTTCTGCGACGGCAGCATGGCGCGCGGCTGCGAGAAGTCGAGGCCCCACCGGAGCACCATGAACGACTCGAACACGCTGAAGAGACCGAGTGTCGCGATGAGGCGCGCGAGACGCGACGCGTCACGGAGCAACGCCATCACG
>CAZLEC010000083.1:0-5175 GCA_964558245.1 uncultured Burkholderiales bacterium
CTCCCCCACGTCGCGCTCGATCGCGAGGCGCGCCCGACCGCGCTCGTCTACGAATGAGCGGCCGCCCGGGCGCGGCCGCTCCGACGCGAACCTCAACGGCCCCGGACCCCGTAACGCCGTCGTGGGCACACGACCACGCACCGCGTCAGCCGGTTACGTGATGAGCGTCGTCGCCGCGGCGCCGACGTGAAATGGTGGAGGCATGCGAATCCAGCGTGCGGTCGGCGTCGTGCTCCTGCTGGTGGTCGGTGCCTGCAGCTCGTCGTCGCACTCGTCGGCCCCGACCACGACCGCGCCGACGACGACCACTACGAGCGGCGCGACAACGACCGAGGTTCCGTCGACGGCCCCGACGACGGCCCCGGGCCGCGACCCGCTGCCGGCCGGTACCGTCATGCTGGGTGCACGCGGGGGATCCATCGTCGCACTCGACGCCGGCGGCCACGCGCTGAAGACGCTGCTCACCGTGGCTACCGGCCGGCTGGTGACCGGGACGCAGCTCATGCCCGACCACGAGACGCTCTGGTATGTGACCACCGGTAATCCCGCGGTGCGCAACCGCGGCTGCCCGAGCGTTGTCAGGCTGAACCTGCGCACCAACACCACGGCACTGATCGCGCACGCGACCGGGGTTGCCGTGACGGCCGACGGGAAGCGGTACGTGCTCGGACCGGGCGTGTACTCGGACGCGAGCGGTCGAAACGGCTGCCCGGGCGCCAGCTTCGAAGACCAGTTCGCGGTGCACGACGTCGCGACGGGCGTCGTGTGGCACGCTCCGGATTCGAGCGCACCGATCGCGAGCTCCGGACCGCTCGGTGTCGCGATCTCACCCGCGGGCAACCTGCTCATCACGTCGCAGTGCTCACTCGACGGTTGCAGTGTGATGACGTTGCCGGTGCCGGAGTCGGCCGGCGCGCCGCTCACGTGGCACACCACGAGCCCGGTTTCCTGCGATTGCCTGCACTTCGTCACCGACGGCGACGCGCTCTACGCCGTCGTGCAGACTCCGATGGCGCCGAGAGCAGAGGTACGGCGCTTCGCCTGGAACGCGTTGTCGGGAACCGGAACAACGGTGTTCAGCAGCTCCAGCCCGCGCCAATTCGGCTCCCCGGTACCGACGACCGCCGGCGTGTACGCGTTCGTCGGCGACGAGTTCTCGGAGAAGACATCCCACCTCTACCGCCTGTCGGGCGGTCGGGCCACTGCGATCGGGGCCAGCGGTTACGCCGCTGTGGTCGGCGTCCCGCGGTTCGCACCCCGCGCCGGCTGACCCGCATGATGGACGAGCTCCTTACCGCGGTGGCCGCGCAACACGACGAGCTCGCGCGGCTGGTCGACCGGTGCTCGGGCGATGACTGGGAACGCCCCACTTCCGCGGTCGGGTGGGACGTCGCCGACGTGCTCCTGCACCTCGCGCTCACCGACGAGCTCGCGATCACCAGCGCGCGCGGCGAGCTGCCCCCGCTCGCGGACGGGTTGATGGGCAGTCGCGAGAGCCAAGGAGTGTCGGTCGACGATGCCGCGGCCGCGCAGGTGGCGGCGGAGCGAGCTGCCGGTGGCGAAGCGATCCGGCGCCGGTGGCACGACGCGTCACGCGGGATGCTCGCCGCGTTCGAGGCGGCCGATCCGCACCAGCGCGTCACGTGGGTCACCAATCAGCTGTCGGTCGAGACGCTCGTTGCGACCCGACTGTCGGAGTGTTGGATCCATACCGGAGACATTGCGTCGGCCCTCGACATTCGACTCGAGCCAACCGACCGGTTGCGACACGTCGCACGGCTCGCGTGGCGGACGCTCCCCTACGCATTCGCGCGCGCCGGCCTGTCGATGCACGGTCCGGTAGCCCTCGATCTGACCGGTCCGCACGGGAACCAGTGGCGCTTCGATCCCGACGCGCCCGCGCTCACCACGATCCGCGGATCCGCGGCCGAATTCTGCGAAGTCGCGGCTCGCCGCGTCGACGCCGGTGCGACCGGCCTCGTCGGCACCGGCCCCGACTCCGAGACCGTGCTCCGAGTCGTGCGCACCTACGCCCTGTAGGAACCGCCGCGTTCTCGCTATCTGGTGGTCGCGGAGAACATCTGGCGGAGCCGGACGCGCCCACCGGTCCGCAGGATTGCCCGGCGGTAAATGCCCACCGCGAGCCGGGCCACGCCGATCGTGCACACGATGCTCACGGCGGCGGAAGCGGCGAACTCCCACCAGGTGACGGCTTTGAGACCGACGAGTACCGGCATCGCGAACGGTGCCGTCGGCGGCAAGTACGCGAGAACCTTCGACAGGGCCGACGGGCTCTGTGAGCTCGCGGCTGCGATGGCAGTCACGTAGCCGAAGATGATCGGGAGACTCAGCGGGAAGGCCAGGCTCTGCACCTGGTCCTGCCGTTGGGTCATCGAGCCGGCTGCGGCATACACCCAGCAGTAGAAGGCGTAGCCGAGAACCAGCCACACCAAGGTGCTGACGATCACGAGCGGCGCGGTTCCGTGCAGGAGATCGGAGCCCACGACCTTCCCGAGCCCGAGCGCGAACCCGACGATGAGCGTTGCCTGCGCGAACGCGACGAATCCGATCCCGAGCACTTTGCCGGTCAAGAGTTGCGCGGGCCGCACGGTGGCGAGGAGCACCTCGACCACGCGACTCGACTTCTCCTCCATGACCCCGATCAACGTCCACGTGTTGTACTGCGTCAACATCACGAACACGAGCACGAGCCCGATGACGGAAGTGGTTTGGGTCGTGTCCTTCGTGGCTCCTCGTTGGATGCTCGAAATCGGGATCGCCCGGGCGCGGGAGAGCCGCGACGCCTGCGCGTCCGAGAGCCCCGCCGCCGCGAACGCCTCGGCCACACCCAAGCGGGTCGAGACCACTCGTACGAGCTCGGCTTTCGTCGACACGTCGGTCGCGCTGATCGCCTTCTTCACGACGAGCTCCCGGCCGTTGATGATCGCCAGCGCGATGTCACCGGAGCGCAGCGCGTCTCGGGCTGCGCCCGCGCCGGGTTCGGAGACGAGTCGCACGGCGACTCCGACACTCGTGCCCGAGGCCGCGACCGTCGCCCGCAGAGCCGGCGACAGCGCACCCACCACACCGACCGTCTCGCGCGGGTGCGACGTTCCTTTGTCGACGACCGGGATGACGATCGCGGCCGCGACAACCGCGAGGATGAGCACGGTGCCCACTCGGAAGATCCGGCCTCGAACCCGCTCGCGGACCTCGCGGACCGCGACCAGCCCGATGTCGCTCGCGAACGGTCCGGATGCGAACCGAGCTCGCGACTCGCGTGGTGATCGACGGTGATACCGGCGCCAGAGCCGCGCGGCCACGAGGACCGCGGTGACCGCGAGAAGGATGCCGCTCATCACGCCAACGCTTCCCGGAACACCTCGGACAGCCGCCGCCGCTCGAACACGAACTCAGTGACCCGACCGGCAGTCATTGCCGCCCGGAGCAACTCGTCGCTGTCGACCGACTCGTGCAGCACGAGCCGCGCCTCGCCGCCCGCGACTTCCGAAACCGTCACGCCGGCAATGCTCCGAGCCCACACCGCGTTCCGGTCCCCTTCCACTCGGACGACCAGCCGGCGCTCGCCCGCCGTCGTCAGGTCGTCGACCCTCCCGGTCACGACGACCCGCCCGTGGTCGATGATCGTCACCGACTCGCAGAGATCCTCGACCTGGTCCAGCTGATGGCTGGAGAACAGTACGCAACATCCCGAATGCGCTTGCTCGACGAGTATCTCGCCGATCGTGTCGATACCGGTTGGATCCAAGCCGGCCAGCGGCTCGTCGAGGATCAGCAGCTCGGGCCCATGGAGCAACGCGGCCACCAGTTGCACGCGCTGCTGGTTCCCGTGTGAGAGCGCCTCCACCTTGCTCTCCGCCCGTTCGGCGATCCCGAGTCGCTCCAACCACGTTTCCGTCGCGAGGTGCGCCGCCTGCGCGCTCAGTCCGTGCAACCGGCCGAGGTACTCCAGTTGCTCTCCGACGCGCATCGTCGGGTAGAGGCCTCGCTCTTCCGGCATGTACCCGAAACGACGTCGATCCTCCCGACCGATCGCCACGCCGTTCCACGACACAGCTCCCGCGTCGAGCTCGGTCAGTCCGAACACAGCCCGCATCGTGGTCGTCTTGCCCGCTCCGTTCGGGCCGAGGAATCCGACGACCTCACCGGCCGGCACCGAGAACGAGAGCGCATCGAGCGCCGTCAACGACCCGAAGCGACGCGTCAACCCGTCGAGGCGCAGACCCTCCGCCATCGCACGCTGCTCGGCCGCGTTGCCCACGAGCCGACGCTAACCGACGCCCGAACTCGCAAACCGTACGCGCGGGCTACGCCGCGATCGGCCACCGCTCTCGTCACGGGCGAGGGGCATCGCCCGGCGCGTAGACCGTGAGGCGGTCGGGTCGTTTGGCGACGCGCACGTCGACACCGCCGTCGAAGGTCTCGCCGTCGCGAGCGAGCCGCAGCGGTCCGTCGAGCGAGTGAACATCGAGAGATCCGACCAGCGCGCGCCGGTAGCCCCTGGCCCGGTCGAGCCGGCCCAGTGCCAATGCTCCGAGCAACCGGAGCCGGCTGCCGCGCTCGTTGCCGTCGACGTAGCGGACGTCGAGCAGGCCGTCGTCGAGCCGATCTCGCGAGGTCGGCACGAGGCCGGCCGGCCGGTACTCACAGTTCCCGATGAAGATCATCCAGACGCGGCTTCGCCGACCGTCGAGCTCGACTGTCAGCGGATCGACGGTGCGGAGCACTCTGGCGGCGGCGACGAACGCGGCCGCCCACTTCCCGAGGCGCGATTCCAACCTCTCCCGTGCATCCACGAAGGCGGCGTAGGCGCCGAAACTCGCCGTGTTCAGGAACGGCTTGCCGTCGATGGTGCCCACATCGATCGCGACCACCGTGCCCGCCTCCAACGCGCGGACGGTGTCGGCCGCGTCGGCGAGTCCCAAGTCGCGCGCGAAGTGGTTCAGCGTGCCGCCGGGAAACACCGCCAGAGGAAGTCCCGCGTCGAGTGCACGCTCGGCGGCTGCGTTGACGGAACCGTCGCCGCCGGAGATCCCGATGACCGCCGCGGCCGCCGCGGCCCGCTCGAGTGCTCGGCCCATCGGCAGATCGTCGGTGATGCCGATGACCTCGGCGTCGGGCAGCTCGGCGTGCAGCCACTCCTCACTCGACGCG
>CAZLEC010000083.1:5185-11357 GCA_964558245.1 uncultured Burkholderiales bacterium
GCGCCGGAACCCGCCGCCGAATTCACCACGACCTTGAGCCCTTTGCCGCCCGGTACCGCCTTGCCCTCGATCGCGGTCATGGTGCGTTGCGGCCGCGCACCGCGCTGCGGGCCGACGCGTTCTGCCACGGCGTCGACGCTACCCGGCGTCAAGCGCGCCGCAGGAAATACAAGATCATCACGATCAACAAGATGACGACGAGCGTTCCAACGCCGATGTACACACGTGTTCCCTTCCTCAGGTCTCCTCGCCCGGGCCGTCGCCGGAGCCGGTGTCGCAGTCGTGCTGGGGTACCCACTGCGCGCGCCCGCCAACCAAATGAACCGGGTCGGCGGGGAGATGGCAGGCTGTGGCGATGGATTCGATGGAAGTCGATCCCGCGATTGTCGATTTGCTGTTCGGGCTGGGTGCCACCGAGGCCGAGATCTCCGACGCCGCCGGAGCGCGTCGGCTGCCCGCGCTCGCGGTCGACCTCGTGTTGTCGCGAGACTTCACGTTGACGGTCGGCGAGGCCGCGGCTCGCGGCGCAGTATCGCCGGACGGACTCCTCGAGACCTATCGCCTCTTCGGCATCTCGCTCGATCGTGACCGTCCCGTGCTCGGCGAAGGCGACGTCACGCTACTGGCGGCCTTGAGCGGCGCAGGCGCGGGAGAGGCCGGCGCATCCGGCGACAACTTCAGCAAGGGCGCCGGCGACAACCTGCTGCGCGTGATCGGGATGTCCATCGCGCGTGTCGCCGATGCCGCGGTCAGCACCTTCGTGCAAGACGTCGAGGAACATCTCGAGACGACAGACGTGGATCTCATCGAGTGGGTTCGAGCGGAGCAGCAGATCGGCGACCTCGCGCATCACATCGCACCGGGTCTCGGGACACTCTTCCTGCACCATCTGCTCGAGGCAATTCAACGGCAGCGGCGCAGTCAACAAGGTGTGAGCGAGCGGTCGATGGCCCGTCTGGCGATCGGTTTCGTCGACCTGGTCGGGTTCACTCCCCTGTCGCGAAATCTCTCTCCGCGAGAATTGGTCGGCCTCGTCACCCACTTCGAGGCGCGTGCCTTCGACATCGTCTCCGCGCACAACGGTCGCGTCGTGAAACACATAGGTGATGAAGTCATGTACAGCGCGCTCAGCGCCGATGATGCCGCGCACATCGCACTCGCGCTCGTCGGCGAGTACACGGGCGGCGTCCAACCGCGCGCCGGCTTCTGCTACGGCGAGGTGCTCACCCTGCGCGGCGACTACTACGGTCCTGTCGTGAACCTCGCCGCGAGACTCACCGATCAAGCGGTGCCGGGTGAAGTGCTCATCGACGCCGAAACCGCAGGACAATTGACCGACGTCCCGCACGAGCCGGGCGGCCGGCGACTCCTCAAGGGCTTCGACGAGCCCGTCGCAGTATCGAGCCTGTCGGGTTGAGCTCCGCGGCCCGGCACGTCGTCACCGCGTACGCCCGCGTCGGAGCCCGGTTCACTGCCGCCGCGAACGCACCGCTTCAGCGAGCAGTGACGCAGCGTCGCGTCGACGATGCGAGCTCGCGACGTTCTGCCTCGTTGAGTCCGCCCCAGATTCCGATCGGCTCGTTGACGCGCAGCGCATATTCCAGGCATTCCGAAAGCACTGGGCACCGCGCGCAGACAGTCTTCGCGGCCTGCTCGCGCCGCCGGCGCTCATCTGAAGTCTCACGGCCGATCGGCGGCATGAACGATCCGGCTGCGCTGTCGCGACACGCGGCGTGCAACTCCCAAGACATGCGCGTCAACGCGGCCGTCATGACGTCCTCCACCTCGAATGCACTGCCAAGTCGAGTGCAGTGCCAAGCGGCGAACGTAGCGATCGGACGCTCGATCACCAAACGGCGATCTGTCGCTCTGGTCCCGATTGGCCGCGTGTGCGCACTTTCGAGCCGGTGCCGGAGGGCCCGAGGATCTGTCGTTTTACACGCAGTTCACGAAACCGGGCCCCGCCGCGTTACGGCAAGCGGTCCAACACATCGAGATTTCGGAACACGGCCGGACCGTCGGCAAGCTTCATCAACTGCTCGACGATGTACCGCGTCTCTTCCAGCTCGTCACATTGCGCGGCGTTGTCGTGCGATGGGAACTGGATCATCCACACGTATCGGTTGTGTCGATCGCGATCTTTGGTGATGCTCATCGCGCTCGAGACGCCCGCGCTCTCAATTGCGTCACGCCACCGGCGTTCGAGCACGCGGACCTCGTCGATGCGCGTTGTCTGGAATTCGATCAGCTGAACGAACCGCGCCGGGCACGCGCCCGGGGTACCGGACAGCTGCTTGCCAAGAGCTCGCCGGCCTCTGCGCATCGACGTCGATCCTCGCGCGGAGTGCGCGCTCCGGCAACAACGTACGCGCATCGCGCACTGCTTGCGCGTCGACGATACGTCGCGACGTGAATGCGCAGAACGCGTGACGGCGCAGCATCGCTCAGCTGCTGCGGCCCTTGCCCCGCGCGGGCACTCTCTCCGCCACCGTTACGAGCTCGCCCGATGGCGTTCACCTCTCGTCCATGCTCCGGCGAGGTTCGCCTCGTACGATGCTTGTGTGCATGTCGCACCGTTCGAGCGAGTGCTCACCTTCGACGGGTGCTTCAATCTTCGTGACCTCGGCGGCTACGCCTCCGCGGACGGCCGGTGGACACGACCACAACGTCTCTACCGCGGCGACGGCCCTCACGCCCTCACACCGAACGACGTCGAGCGACTCGGGTCGTTGGGACTCGTCACGATCATCGACCTCCGCACGCCCGACGAGGTCACGCGGGGCTGCTACTCGGCTGTCCTGCCCGACGTCGTCGAGTATCACCTCCCGATGGTCGATGTGCTTCCCGACGCCGATGAGATCGGCGGCTGGATGGATCCCGCCGTCGTCGCGCTCCGGTACCGGGAGATGCTCGAGCACGGTGCGCAGAGCATCGCCGAGGTACTCGCGATGTTGTCGGACCCGAGCGCGTACCTGGCGATGTTTCACTGCTCGGCGGGCAAGGACCGCACCGGGATCGTCGCGGCGGTGCTCCTCGGACTCCTGAACGTTCCGGTCGACACGATCGTCGCCGACTACACCTTGAGCGGAAGCTCGATGCACCGCCTGGTCGACCACTACCGGAGGAGCTACCCGGACGCGACCGAACAACTCTCGCGTCTCGCTCCGGCGATCGTCACCGCGCATCCGCGCGCCATTGGAGGCTTCGTCGAAAGCCTGCGTTGCGACTACGGCAGCTTCGACGGCTACGCCGCTGCGCTCGGTGTCGGCAGCGCCGCTCGATACCTCCGCGAGGCGATGCTCACTTGACGACCGCGCCGCCCGCGAGATCGGCCGGCCGCGCCCGAAGGGAGGTGAGCGCTCGCCACGACCCGCCCGGCCCCCCCGGCCGTGGAGCGTGGCGCTGCGCTTCCCAATGGCCCCCACCGGAACCGTCCGAGCACCGCCTGAGCCGACGCAACCGCGGCGAGCAAGTGTTCACATCGCGTTTCCTTGCGCACAACCCTCACGACTCGAGACGGGACCGAGCCTGCCACTCGCCCGGAAACATGCGCGTCCCGAACCTCAGATGGGCGATCAGCTCCAAAGTCGGGCAAGCACATCCGACCAGAGATGCCGGAAGGCGATCGCGGCCGGACTGTTCGGTGCATACGTGGCGATGGGCGCTTGTTCGACACCCATGCGCTCGAGGGCGCTCGCGTTCGGAATGGCGGTCGGCAAGAATCCGCAGGCTTGGGCGGCGAGCGCGTCGGCGATGTCACGTTGGAGCTTCTTGCGCCGATCCACGATTGACACGAACGGCAGAACGGCCGGCGGTGCCGGGTGGTGGGCAAGGAACGCGGAGAGCTGCTCGAGGGTGCGCTTCGACAGCGGAGTGGGAATCGTCGGCACGAGGAGCGCGTCGGCCGCCGCGAACACGCTTTCGCTGGTCAGCGTGATGCCGGGCGGGCAATCGAGAATGGCGAGGTCGTAGCGGTCGGAGACCGGCTCCAGGAGCCTGGCCAGGCGTCGGGTGGGTCGCTTGCCGTCATCGAGATGCAGATCGAGATGACGCAGAGAGAAGTCCGCGGGCACCAGATCCAACCCGGGGTGGTCCGTGGCGTGGATGTTGGCCGCGAGCGATCCCTTCGCACCGACCAGCCGCTTGGCCCCTCCGTCGACGAACGGCTTGACGCGGAAGAAGAAGGTGGCCGCGCCTTGCGGATCGAGATCCCAGAGCAACACCCGCACCCCCGAGCACGCGGCCTCGTAGGCCAGGTTGACCGCCGCGGTGGTCTTCCCCACCCCTCCTTTGATGCTGTATGTGGCCACCGTCTTCATCGGCTCGGCCCGGCGAGCGCGGCTTCGAGGTCGCGCTGGGTTGCGCTCGTGTCGTACGCCGCGAAACGTTCGGCGAATTCAGAACGGGTCGCGATCCGGCGTTGGTCGAGCTGCGCGATGAGCTGCCCGATCGCGAGCATCGTCTCCGACGAAGCGCTCCGGAGGTGGAGCTCTTCGGAGATGGCTCGGAGCTCGGCGACGTGGACCGCAGCGTCGTGGTGCTCGCCGAGATTGTCCTGGAAGGCCTTGAGCCGGCGAACGAATGCCTTTCGCGGAGCGTCCTGGAGCAAGCTGGCGAAACACTCGAGCAGGTACCGCAGCTTCTTTGCATCCTTGCGGAGGTCGTGGACCTGCTCGGGTGGCGTGTCGGGGTTGATCAAGCGGCCCCGCTTGATCAACTTGGCGTGTGCGCGTGCGATTCGCTTGGCCACGACCTCTCCGATTGGCCGCTCCGCGTCGACGCCCGGAGCATCGTCTCCGGCCGGCTCTCGCCACCAAGCCGTCGCCGTGGTCATCAGCTCGGTGGCCTCGGCCGATGTGAGGACGCGCGCCAGCGTGTCGTGGGCAGACTCGCTGCGCCGTTCGAGCAGGACGTGCACGGGCTCGAGCGCGGCCACGACACCGCCCGCGAGGGGCTTGGTGTCGGCGCTCCAGTTGATGAGGTGCACATCGAGGTCGCGCGCCGCGCCCGTAAGTGCGCCGAGCCAGCCGAACCGTTCTTCGGCCCGCTCGACGATCGCCCGAGGGAGCACCTTCTTGCCTTCGCCGAGCACGGTGCGCGTACGACGCACCGCCACGCGCAGATCATGGAGGAACTCCGGATCGATGCGTCCGATAGCACCCGGCCAGTTGGCCATGATGGTGTCGGTCAGGTCGGCGAGCACGGCGCGAAAGCCGATGACCGCCGGCATCATCGGGTCGAGGGCAACGCCCGGCGGTCCGGAGGCGCCCGCGAGGCGCACGCCCGATGCGGCTGCCGCAATTGTGAGCGTGTCGCCGTCGAGGAGCGACAATCCGATCTCGGAGAGCGCATCGCGCACGCCGGCCCATTGCTTGGCGTACCCCGCGAGCTCGTCGACTTCAATCGTCGATCGGGCGACGTCGTGGCCGTCGATGCGCACGTGCTCGTAGACCGTGGCGGTCGCAACCATCTTGCCGGCCCGGTTGCGCCTGAGGCCCACAGCGTGCGTCGCGATGACACGCACAACCGGGAGGAGCGCCCTCACCTCGGCGACCGCGGCCAGCCGGGAGCGAAACGGACCCGGTGATAGGTCCTCGGGGAAACGAGGTACCGCGGTGACGACGAGGTGCGCAGCTGCAGATCCCTCGCCCGTGAGGATGAGCTCCAGGCCCTCGGATTCGCGAAGTTCGAGTCGGAGCCCGGACCGGTGTAGACGGCCATCGAACGTGTCGAGCAACGAGCGAGTTACCGGGCGGGACGGACCGAACTCGAAGCCCAATGCGGCAAGTCGCGTGACGGCGGTCGCCGGGCCGTGCTCGTCCGTGGCGAAGGTGGCGACATCCGTGCGCATTACCGGAGAACTTACCGGCGTTGCGTCGATACTCGCCCATGGCGGTCAATCCTGCCGTTCGAGCAGCTCCGCTCTTCACCAAATCAGCAGCCTGGCCGCCGCCTTCGTACGTCGAAGTGTGGGAAGCCTCGGCGGCTTACGTCGCGTCGATCAGCTCGCGGATCCAGTCGCTCGTGGCCGCGGCGGCGACGGCTTTGCCCTTCGCGTCGGTGTCGGTCGCCCGCGCGCCGCGTCGTAGGAGCAGCGCAATGATCTCGCGCTGGTGCTCCTTGGCTGCGGCGGAGCCCGAATTGCTGGCGCCCGTGTTCTGCACCGCCAGGT
>CAZLEC010000084.1:0-2995 GCA_964558245.1 uncultured Burkholderiales bacterium
TTGGGTCCGCTTGCCAATGCCAGAGTCGCCGCTCGCTCCCCGGATCGGGGATCCTGCGAGGCCGAACGAATCGGAGGCGCCGGTGTCGAGTGAAGAGTCTCCTGCCGAGATGGTCGAGTCGCGGGAAACGGCGCGCGACGACACGACGACGCCTGCCCAACCGTCGACCGGCGATTCCGGAGGCGTACCCTCGAACGACGTGAACGCTGCAGATCAGCCACAGGAAGAAGCCGTCGAGGAGATCGACGACTCGATGACCTTGCCCCGGGTCATCTCGATCGCGAACCAAAAGGGCGGCGTGGGGAAGACCACCACCGCCGTGAACCTCGGCGCAGCCCTCGCGGAGATGGGCTACCGCGTGCTCGTGCTCGACCTCGACCCGCAGGGGAACGCGACGACGGGCCTCGGCATCAGTCACCGCAACGTCGAAGGCTCGATCTACGACGTGATCATGAACGACACGCCGCTCGACGACTGCGTCGAGCCGACGAGCGTCAAGAACCTCTTCGTGTGCCCGGCGACGATCGATCTCGCCGGGGCCGAGATCGAGTTGGTCCCCGCGTTCTCCCGTGAGCTCAAGCTCAAGCGTGCACTCCAGAGCGCGCGCGACGACTACGACTTCACCCTCATCGATTGCCCGCCGTCACTCGGACTCCTCACGGTCAACGGGCTCGCGGCTTCCGACGACGTGTTGGTCCCGATCCAGTGCGAGTACTACGCACTCGAGGGTTTGGGTCAGCTCTTGCGTAACGTGGCGCTCGTGAAGTCGAACCTGAATCCCGAGCTCGACGTCCGTGGAATCGTGCTGACGATGTACGACGCGCGGACCCGCCTCGCCGTGCAAGTGGAGCGTGAGGTTCGCGAACACTTCGGACCGAAGGTGTACCGCACCGTCGTGCCGAGGACGGTCCGCATCTCCGAGGCGCCGTCGTTCGGAGAGCCCATCATCGTGTTCGACGCGACGTCTCGCGGAGCCGTCGCCTATCGCGAATTGGCGAAGGAGGTCAGCCGTGGCACGACCCGGAGGGCTGGGTAGAGGCCTCGGTGCGCTGATACCGACGGGAGTCGTCTCGAACGACGAGATCGGGCTGCAGGAGATCCCGACCTCGTCGATTCGCCCGAACCCTCAACAGCCACGAGAGCACTTCGACGAGGAGTCGCTGGCGGCGCTTGCGGAGTCGATCCGCGAGGTCGGGGTGCTCCAGCCAATTCTCGTTCGGGCCGGCGGCGACGGGTTCGAGCTCATCGCGGGTGAGCGTCGCTGGCGCGCCGCGCGGCGCATCGGGTTGCAGACGATCCCGGCGATCGTCCGGACCGCCGACGACGCGTCGATGCTGCAGCAGGCGATCATCGAGAACGTCCAGCGCGAGGAGCTGAACCCGCTCGAGGAAGCCGCCGCCTACCAGCAGCTGATCGAGGACTTCTCGCTTACGCACGACGACGTTGCCCTGCGCGTCGGCAAGAGCCGGACCACCATCACGAACACGTTGAGGCTCCTGCAGCTGCCGCCGTCGATCCAGCGGAACCTCAAGGAGCGCGCGCTGCGCATGGGGCACGCCCGCGCGCTGCTGGGCACACCCGACCGCGCGTTCCAGGAGCAGCTCGCGAAGCGCGCGGTCGCCGAGGACCTCTCGGTCCGCGAGGTCGAGGAAGCGATCCGCCAGCGCGAGGAAGCGCAGCCGTCGAAGTCTCCGACCGCCCGTGCCGCGAAGCTCAGGCCGCCCGGCCTGCTCGAGCTCGAGGAGCTGCTCGGTGATTACCTCGAGACCCGCGTTCGGATCTCGATGAGTCCGAGGCGAGGTCGGGTGGAGATCGAGTTCGCAACCCTCGAGGACCTCGAGCGCATCTACCGGGTCATCACCGGGGGCCCGCGCCCCACGACCTGACGCGAGCGCCGCCGGCGGCTCGGGTTCCACCCGACCCGTCAGGTCGTGATGTCGACCGGGTGCTCGATCCCCTCGCGCACCCCGAGCGCGAGCGCGTTCGCGATCTCGGGTCCGCGCGACATCAGCGTCGCGGCACCGGCCGGCTCGTCTCGAGAGAAGAGCTCGCACACGACGGCGGCCATGCGCGTCTCGCGCAAGAGGCGATACGTGCGGCCGGCCGGTTCGTCGACGCGGGCGAGCACGGCCCGCAACTGCTCGGTGATGCCGCGCGCCAGATAGAGCCCACCCTCACTGCGGAACGTCTGGTTGGCGAAGTACATGCACCGGGCGCCGGGATCGGTGCCGGTGACCACGGCCACGCAGACGTCGGCGCCGAACGCGTTGGCTTGATCGGCGAGCACGGCCGGGTCGTCTCCCGACGCGTCGAGCGCAACGGTCGCGCCTTCGTCGGAGAGACACCGACGCGCGGCGGCGCCCAGCGCGGCCAGCCCGGGGTCGACCACGAGGAACAGCCGGCGATCGCGGAGTCGACGCGCGTGGCGCCGGAGCGTGTCGCGCTCGCGCACCGCGGCGACGGATCCGGCCGCCAAAGTTCCGACGGCGACGAGCGCGACGATCGTCGCCGGGCCGCAGACCGCGTCGGGGACGAGTCCCCGTTCGCGTTGGAACTGGCGGAGGCCGGCCTCGGTCTCGGGCCCGAGGATCCCGTCTTCGCGGCCGGCGTCGAAACCGAGCGCGTTGAGGCGCTGCTGGAGATCGGTCACGTCGTCGCCGCGCAGCATGGGCGCGTGCAGGTAGAGGAGGCGGTCGCCGAGCGCGTAACTGCTCTCGATCAACGCGCCCCACGTCTCGGGCCCGCAGATGCCGTCGATGCGCACGCCGCGCTGCTCCTGGAAGCCACGAACCGCGCGGAGGGTCTCCTCGCCGAACAGGCCATCGATAGTGACCGCGTAACCACAGCGCGTGAGCCGCTCCTGGAGGTCACGTACGGCGTTGCCGCGGTCACCTATGCGCAGCAGGGTGTCGGCAGTGCTCAAGTCGAGCAACCTTCAACCTCAAGCAATGAACTCGGAGAGCTCCTCGAGGAGTTGCGCCTTGCCCTTCGCGCC
>CAZLEC010000084.1:3095-11216 GCA_964558245.1 uncultured Burkholderiales bacterium
CTCAAGCAATGAACTCGGAGAGCTCCTCGAGGAGTTGCGCCTTGCCCTTCGCGCCGACCAGGCGCTTCTTGACCTCGCCGTCGGCGAACACGAGGAGGGTCGGGATGCTCATCACGTCGTAACGGCGGGCGACGTTGGGATTGTCGTCGACGTTGAGCTTCGCGATCTGGATACGCCCGGCGTGCTCCTTGGCGATGTCTTCGAGCACGGGCGCGATCATCTTGCACGGGCCGCACCACTCGGCCCAGAAGTCGACCACTACGGGCGCGTCGGCTCCGCCGACACCCTCGTCGAACGTCGCGTCGGTCAGGTTCACGATTCCATCGGCCACGGTGTGCATCCTTTCGTGGGACATCAAGACTACCCGGCGCTCGATCGATCGCCGAGCGACTCCAGGTACTTCTCGGCTTCGAGCGCGGCCATGCACCCGGAGCCCGCGGCGGTGATCGCCTGGCGGTACGTGCGGTCCTGCACGTCGCCACCCGCGTACACGCCGGGGATCGACGTTCGCGCCGACCCGGGCGCGGTGACGATGTAACCCTCGGAGTCGAGCTCGAGATGGCCCTTGAACAACGTGGTGTTCGGATCGTGGCCGATCGCCACGAACATGCCGGTGACCGCGAGCTCACTCGTGGCGTCGGTCTCGGTGTCGCGGAGGACGACGCTCTGCAGCGAACCCTCTCCCTTGACCTCTTCCACGACGCTGTTCCAGCGGAACTCGATCTTCGGGTTGGCGAACGCTCGATCTTGCATGATCTTCGAGGCGCGCAACTCCTTGCGGCGGTGTACCAGCGTCACCTTGTCGGCGAAGCGCGTGAGGAAGGTGGCTTCTTCGAGTGCCGAGTCGCCACCGCCCACGACCGCGATCTCGTGGCCGCGGAAGAAGAACCCGTCGCAGGTTGCACACGTCGAGACCCCGTGCCCCAGGAGTTGTCGTTCCGAGTCGAGGCCGAGCATCCGCGCCTGCGCGCCGGTGGAGATGATGATGGTCTGAGCCGAGTACTCGACCCCGCCGACCCAAACGCGCTTCGGATCCGAGGCAAAGTCGACACGATCGGCATCGGCCGTGACGAACTCTGCGCCGAACCGGATGGCCTGCTCGCGGAATTGCGCCATGAGCTCCGGACCGAGGATCCCGGCGGGAAAGCCCGGGAAGTTCTCGACGTCGGTCGTGAGCATCAGCTGGCCGCCCGCGCCGATCCCCTCGATCACGAGTGGATGGAGGTTCGCACGAGCGGTGTAGATCGCGGCGGTGAGGCCGGCCGGGCCGGATCCGATGATGATGACTTCGCGGGTGTCCATTGAGCCTCGTCGGCGTGGATGGCCGGTCGGGTAAGGGCCGGATCAGGGGTTTCGCCTGGACCAGCAGAACAAGCCTCCGACCAGGAAGATTCCGCCGATGCCCGTCCACGGCGCCCAGTCGTGGCCTCGCGCCGCGATGTTGAGCAGCCGGAACGCGGCGATGGTGATGAGCGTCAACGCCGGGACGAGGATCAGCGCCGCGAGGACGCCGTAGGTCAGCCCGCGAACGATCGCTTCGATCGGCTCGACCGTTCGTTCGCGGACGAGCCCGACCGCGTTGTCGATCGCGTTCGCGGCGTCGGTGGTCCAGTCGCTCATGTCTTCGTCCTGGCGGCGGGGTCTCGGCGGGGCAGCGTACATGGCGGAGGGTGCACGGAGCCCGGGCCCGAGCCGGTGTTGCTCTGCCGGCCGCTACCTCACGGCAGCGTCTGCTGCGAGAGCAACGTGCAATCGGCCGCGGCCAACACGTAGACGACGTAGCCCGGACCGCGCGGGAACGCCACGACGACCGCCTCGCGACCCGCGTCGGTTCCCGTCCCCGAGAGCGCGGGCGCCGACACCAGCTGGGCGCGGCGCCGGATGGCCGCGACGCACACCTGCTCGGTCTCCGCCCGGTTGACGGCGTTGGCCACCTGGTCGGATGCGGCCTTGAGGGTCGATTGCTCTCCCGACGGGCCGGCTGCTCCCTGGATGCCCTCGTCGCCCTGCACGCCTTGCACGCCCTTCGGGGCGGCGATTCCGAACGGGTCCTCGGTGATCTGTGGTCCGGTGGGCCCGGTAGCCCCCTTCGGCGCCGCGGGAATGAGTCCGGCGGCGCCCACCGGACCGTCGACTGCCGACGGGCCTTGCGGGCCGAAGGCGGCCGTGCCGCCCGCGGCGCCGGTGAGGCCGGTGGGAGACGGAGTGAGCGCGGCGTACCGCGGCGCGGTGGACACGGCGAGCTGCGCTTCGACTTCCGCGCCCAGGGTGCGAGGGTTCGAGACATCGCCGAACGCGAAGCCCGAGCGGGGCTGCTTCGCCGCCCCGTGGGTGGTCGTCGCCGCGGCCGGTTGCTGCGTCAACGGGCTGGACGCCTTCGAGCTCTCGCCGCGGTTGTTCGCCGCCAGCACGAGGACGCCGGCGATCACGGCGACCGCCGCCGCGACGGATCCGACCGCGGTGAGCGCTTGCCGGGCGCGGCGAGGGCGGGCACGACGCGCGTGCCGCTCTCGGGTCGACCGATCGATTGCGGTCGCGACGAGGCGCAGCTCGACAGAGGGGTTGAGCGGCGCCGGCGCGGCGAGGAGCTCGCGCGCCCGGCGGAGGGCTTCGCGGCGCCGGTCGGCCCCGGGATCGGCCGCCAGCGCGGCGGTCGCGTCGTCGAGCGTCAGCCCGAGATCGCGCGCGGCCGACGCGAGCTCACCGTCGATCTCCGCGCTCAACAGTTCGTCGAGGATCTCGGGGCTGAGGGGTGATTCGGGGGTGCTCATGGTGCTCGTCAGGTTGGATGTTCCGAAGGGGGTGTTTGGTTCCCGGTGATCTCGCCGGAAGGGTCACGGCCGAGCTGGTCGGCGAGCGCGGCGCGACCCCGGGCAATGCGCGAACGCACCGTCCCGGGCGGGATGTCGAGGACGCGCGCGATCTCCGCGTAGTCGAGCCCGACGACGTCGCGAAGCGCGACGGCAGCACGGTGCTCGGGAGACAGGCGTCCGAGCGCGGCGTCGATGTCGAGCCGATCGGCCACCGCCTCGTCGATCGCGGCCCGCCGGTCGAGCGGCTCGGGGATCGTCTCGGCCGGCATCGGCCGGCGCCCGCGGCGGCGCGCTTCGTCGAGCGCGGCGTTCGTCGCGACCCGGTAGCACCACGTCGTGAACTTCGCGCGCCCGTCGAAGGTGTCGATGCGCCGGGCGATGGCCAGCAGCGCCTCTTGGGACGCGTCGAGCGCGTCGTCGGAGTTGCCCAGCACGCGCCGGCACACGGCGTGGATCAAGCCGGCGTGCCGCCGCAAGAGTGCGTCGAGCGCGACACGGTCGCCCTTGGCCGCGGCCGCCGCGAGCGCGTCGTCGCCGTCGGCCTTCACCACGGCAAGACGCTAGCTACGTCACAGCCGGACGACTGTCATCCTTCGCGCTCGATCCACGTGAGCCCGACCGCGCGCGGACCGACGTGAACGCCCACCACCGGGCCGATGTGGCCGACCGCGATCTCCGCCCCCTCGACCATCGGCCGGAGCGACTCGAGGAATTCGTCGAGGTCGTCGGCGCCCGAGTGCAGCACACAGATCGACTCGACCTTGCCCGCGGGCACCCGGTCGAGCATGAATCGCAAGGCCTTGGACCGCGTGCGCACCTTGCCGGCCTGCTCGACGGCTCCGTGCTCCACCGTGATGATCGGCTTGATCGAGAGCATCGATCCGAGCATTGCCTGGGCGCCACCGATACGGCCGCCCTTGCGCAGGTACTCGAGCGTGTCGAGCGCCGCGAAGAGCTTCTGGCGCTCGCGCCGTTCGTTGAGCTCGCGCGCGATCGTCGCGACGTCGGCGCCTTCGGACGCGCGCCGGGCGGCGCGCAACGCGAGGATCCCGATTCCCATCGATGCCGATGCGGAGTCGACGATCTCGATCGGGCACAACCCGTCGAGCGCCTTGGCCGCGACCTGCGCCGACTGCATCGTCGCCGAGAGGTGCGCGGACAGGTTCACGCAGACGATCCCGTCGGCGCCGTCGTCGTGCAGCTTGCGGAACGTCTCTTCGAACGCGCCCACCGACGGCGCCGCGGTCTCGGGGAGCACGGCCGACGACGAGAGCTGGCGCCAGAATTCGTCGCTGCTCAGCTCCTTGCGGTCGACGTACTCCCGATCGCCGAAGCGGATCGTCAGCGGGACGACCTCGATTCCCAACTCCTCGCACATCTCGGGCGGAAGGTCACAGGCACTGTCGGTCACGACGCGAACGGCCATGGGTCCTCCTTGGATCCGGAAAGTTGGGACTTTCGCCGGCGGCCCATGGTTACACGTCCCGAGGTTGCGTTGTACCGATTCGTCGTCGCGATGCGCCCGGCGGGTCAGGTGTCGAGGGGAACGGCTCGGCGCCGCAGCACCGCGAAGAGCGATCCGAGCTCGGGCGTGCGCATCACCAGCAGGAGCACGAGATAGGCGGCGCCCCCACCGAGCCCGGCCACGCCGGCGGCGACCAGCGCCCGGTTGGCGGTCGCGTGACCGATCGCGCCTGCGAGCACGACGGCAACGATCGCGAGCAGCGCGGTGGCGATGCCCGCCCGGATCACCGAGACCCCGACCGCTCGATCGACCGGACCGGGAACCCGCCGCCGGAGCACCACGACGGCGACGACCGCGGCAACGGTGTAGGCGCCGCTCCAGGCCAGCGCGAGTCCCTGCACGCCGAGCGACGGGTAGAGCGCGAAGGCCAGCGCCACGTTGACGCCGTTCTCGATCGTGTTGATCCAGAACGGCGTGAACGTGTCGTGCAACGCGTAGAAGCCGCGCAGCGTGTAGAGGTACACCGAGAACGGCACGAGTCCGATCGACATCGCCTGCAACGTCTGCGCGGTCACGACCGCGTCGTGCGGCCGGAAGTCGCCGCGCACGAGCACGCCGAGCATGGGCTGCGCGAGCGCGATGAACAAGACCGCAGCCGGGATCATCAGCAACAGGAGGTAGCGCAGGCCGACGCGGAATCGGTACGCGAGGCCGGCAAAGTCACGCTGGGCGGCGCTGCGCGCGAGCTCGGGCATCATCGTCGTCATGATCGAGACGGCGAGCAGGCCCTGCGGAACCTGGAAGAACGCGTACGCGTAGAGATACGCCGACGCGTTTCCCGATCCCCCGTTCGCCAACACGAGCACGATCAGGAGCGCGACCTGATTCGTGACGACGTAACCGAAGGTCCACCCGGAGAGCCGCAACATCGTGCGCACCGCCGGGTGCCGCCAGTCGAAGGCGAAGCGCAGTCGCGTGCTCGCGTGCCGGAGCGCGGGCACGAGCACCAGGGCCATCACGGCGATACCCGCGGTCGTGCCCGCACCGAGCAGTGTCAACCGCCCGGCGTCGCCGCTGATCCGACGCACGTCGATCCACTGCGCACGCGCGCCCGTGATGCTGTGCGCGAACGCGACGAGCACGCCGATCACGAGCACGTTGTTGAGCACGGGAGCGAATGCGGCGGCAACGAACCGGCGATGCGCGTTCAGCAGCGCGGTTGCCAGTGCCGTGAGCCCGTAGAACAACATCTGGGGCAGGAACCAGAGCGTGAGGATCGTCATCACGTGGAGCTGCGCGGCTCGTGCCGAACCCGTCAGCTTCGAGTCGAGTGCGTAGAGCCGGGCGATGAGGGGCGCGAACAGCATCGCGAGTGCCGTCAACACGGTGAGCGCCGAGATAGCGACGGTGAAGAGGGCGGAGATCGCGCGCTCGTCGTGATGCTCGATGCGCTCGACGAACAGCGGGACGAGCGTGGCCGACAGCACTCCTCCGAGCACCAGCTCGTACACGATGTTCGGAGTCGAGTTCGCGAGGTTGTAGGTGTCGGCCAGCGTGAACTTGCCGACCGCGTACGCGAGCACGGCGACGCGCAACAGGCCGGTAACACGCGACAGCAAGGTGCCGGCTGCTACCGCCGCACTCGACCGGACGATCCGCTCGCGGTCGTTGTCGACGCGCGTGCTCACGCGGCGCGGGCGCGGCGGCGCGCTCGGCGCGTGCGCCAGAAGTGATTGCCCCACCAGAACGCGAGGAACAGCAGCGCGCCGAGCGTGAGCGCGATGCCGATCCCGCTGAACACCGCGGAACGGATCGTCACGCGCGTCGGCGATCCGATCACGACCGAGCCGTCAGGGGACTCGAGCGTGATCGTCATCGCGAACGTCCCCGAGGCGCGTGCTTCGACCGGGAATTCGTTGCGCTTGGCCGTCGTGTGGCCGAGCGGCAGCGTGAGTTGGAAGTCGGCGCCTTTCGGGAAGATCAGCTTCTGACTGTCGAGATGCACGAGCACATGGATGTTCGCCCGTCCGGTGTTGTTCTGGAAGCTCAGGGGCAGGTCGGCGCGACGCGCGGTGAGTGTGAGGGTCTTTGCGGTCGTGGTGATGCCGGACGTCAACGCGTCGAGATTCGCAGTGATCGTGTCGAGGTACGCGAGGGCGTCGCTCCGGGTGTTGGCGGTCGACAGCGACAGCAGGAGGGCGCGTTGCCCGGCCGTGATCGACGGATCGCCGCGACCGACCATCGCCTGGTACGCGGCGAGCTCCTTGACGGCGTCGTTGTACTCGGCGGCCTGCAGCGGCTTCGCCGGGTGCGCCGAGATCGGCGCGAGTCGGCGTTGGAGGGGAGCGCCGTTGCTCTCGACGGGAGGGACCTCGGCGAAGAGCATGTCGAGCGTCGCGGGCTCGACGAGTGGATCGTGCGCGAGGTCGTGCAACAGGAGCGTGACCGTCTGGACGTCGGGCGCCCAGTCGTCGGGCGTCGAGATCACGACGCCGCGTGTCTGCGACGGAGCTTCGTACGCGATCTCCGCCAGCGCCGCGACCACCCGCTGCTCCCGCAGTGCGGCCGGCCCGGGGCTTCCGAACAGCATCTCGAGCCCGCTGTCGGACGCGGCGGTCGGTACGGGCGGGCCGTTCCCGGTTGCCAGCTGGAACGGCTGTGCCGGCGTGAGCGGTTCCACGACGGGCGCGAGCGCGGAGTCGCGCACGACGAACCGGCTGGCGAACATCTGGGTGAGTTGACCGACGGTCGCGGCGTCCACCGGGTCGACGAAGACTGTTCGCGGGTCGGGAATCTGGTCGGTCGCGTCGTTGATCGCGCCGGAGCCGGCGACGTATTCCGCCGCGAGCTGGGCGCCGAGGCCTTCCGCCTCGATGGTGGGCCCCTGGATCGGGACATACGGCTCGGGAAGGAGCTGCGTCGACGCGCGCGTCGCGGCCTTGCGCACGCGTTGGAATCCGGGCGTGAACGTCGGGTTGGCCCGCGACGCATTGCTCCACGTCGACAGTGTCTCGGGACCGATGCCGAGGGTCAGGGGGAAGCTGCCCGCGCGTGCGAGCAGCGTGGCGATGCGATCGAGCCGCGCGCCGGGGCGCATCGCCGCCAACGTCGACGCGTTGACGCCGTGCGGCCGCTCATAGGGCCGCGCGTCGAGTTGCCAGATCCACGAGACGCGCAGGCGTTGCGACGACCGCGCTTGTTCCGGGTCGACCACCACCATCCACGTGACGAACGTGCTGTGCGCCGCCGTGGTGCCGACGAGCCCGACCTCGACGGGATACACGCCCGGACTGGCGATCCCGACGCTGCGCGGCACCGCCGAGCCGCTGAGACCGAACGCGACCACGAAGTCGTGGTTGGCGTTCAGGTGGATCGCGGAGAACGGGAACGTGAGATGACTCCGCGTGCTCGGGAACGCCGCGCCGGTTGCGGCTCGATCGAAGTCGGTGCGCGACGTGACCGAGTGGTGAATCGTGAGCTGCACGCTTGCGCCCGGCTGGTCGGCCACTCCGGGCTGATCGAGATGGAGGGCGAGGATCTCGGCGCCCTGGGTCGGGATCCACGGAGGCTGCGACACCAGCTCGACGCCCGGCGCCGCGAGCGGTGCGGGGGGCGCCGGGGTGGTGGTCGTCGTCGTCGGGTTGTGCACGACATGGGTCGACGGTGTGGTTGCAGGAGGAGTGGTCGTCGTCCGCCCGGTGGTAGTGGTCGCGCCGGCCGGCTGAGTCGTCGTCGACGCGGTGGAGGGGACGGTCGTGGTGGCCCGGGGCGTCGTGGTGGTCGGCGTCGAGCGGGGCACGGTGGTGGCCGCCGGGGTGGCCGCGTCAACGGCACTGCCGCCTG
>CAZLEC010000085.1:0-11188 GCA_964558245.1 uncultured Burkholderiales bacterium
CGACCGCGAGCAACGGCACATTGCGGCTCTTCACGACTTTGCGCACGCGGCGCGCGGCGGTCGCCCAGAACGGAACCATCACTGCGCCGAACGCGGCGCACGTCTCGGGGCTCAGATAGCCGTCGGGGATGTGCATCGCGGGCTCCTAGTGACTGCGGCAGCGGCCGACGAGCGCGACGTGACCGACGTGCAACTCGAAGTCGTAGAGGTCGCGGATCCGCGCGACCAGCGGGTCGAACTCCACCGCGGGCACGTCGTGGATCCGACCGCACTGCTCGCACACGAGATGACGGTGCGCGCCGGCGAGATGGAAGAACGAAGGCCCGTGCGGCTGGTGCACGTGTTCGACGAGTCCCCAATCGTGCAACGAGTCAAGCGTCCGGTACACGGTCGACAGATGAATTTCCGGATGTGCGTCGTGGACGCGCGTCGCGAGATCGTCGGCGGTGAGGTGTTCCGTCGTGCGCGCGAGCAGTTGCACCACGAGCCGACGCGCAGTCGTGACACGACGGCCTTCGGCGCGCAACGCGTCGAGTGTCTGCGCTTCCTGTTCGATCACGACTCCCACTCCGCCGCCGTGTCGCACTCGTCGTGCAACTGCGACGTATTCGCATCTGGTCAGAAGTCTGGATTTAGGAAACGCGTTGTTCTTGAATGCGGAAAGGCGCGGACTCGTCATCCGACTCGCGCCGCGGCTCCGAAACACAAGAGGCGAGCCCAGCCACTCCGAGGAGGAGACCATGGAACCGACGAATCGTCGGCAATTCTTGAAGCGCAGCTCGGCGGTGGCCGCGGCGGCCGGCGTCGCCGCCGTCGTACCCGCCACCGCCGCGAAGGCGATCGCGACGCACGCGACGACCGATCCCGCGCCCGCACTTCCGAACGATCCTTCGGTCGACGTGCCGGTCGTCGCGCACGTCACCGATGTTCGCAAGGGTCTCGTCTCGCTCTACACCGGCGAGAACGAGATCAAGATCAAGAACCGCCGCCTCGCGGCCGAGCTGTACCGCGCCACGCACTGAGCCCAGGGGGAACCTGACATGTCAAGCCACCGCGAGGCACCGGAGATCTCCAAGGACCCGGTTGCCGACTCCACCGATCTCTACGCCTTCGTGAGTCCCGACGCGCCGAACACCGTGACGATCCTCGCCAATTACGTGCCCCTGCAGGGTCCGGCGGGCGGCCCGAACTTCTACGAGTTCGGCGACGACGTGTTGTACGAGGTCAACATCGACAACAACAACGACGGGATCGTCGACATCACGTTCCAGTTCCAGTTCAACACGGTCATCGAGATCGGCGGAACGTTCCTCTACAACGTCGGGCCGATCACATCGCTCACGTCGAACACGTGGAACCGGCGCCAGTTCTATTCCGTGACGCGTATCGACTGGGGCATCGGCGACCCGCACACCCATCGCCACGGCCACCACCGCCGCGCCGCGTTCACCCAGCTCGGCGCGAACCTTCCGTGCCCGCCGTGCAACGTCGGGCCGCGCTCGACGCCGAACTACGACGCGCTCGCCGCGTCGGCGATCCAGACGCTCTCCGACGGGACAAAGGTGTTCGCCGGTCAGCGCGCGGAAGGCTTCTACGTGGACCTCGGGTCGATCTTCGACCTCGGCGCGCTCCGGCCGATCCAAGGTGCGCACCTGATCTCCACGCCGGGCAGCGCCCTGGCGGTGAATGCGACGAAGGATCTCAACGTGCACTCGATCGCGTTGCAGATCCCCGCGACCGCGTTGACGAGCGACGGCCAGGCGCCCACCGACCCGAAGCAGCCGTTCTCGGTCGTCGGCGTGTGGACCACGGCGTCGCGCCAGCGCGTGCACTTCAACAACGACTCCGACGGTCGGACCAACCCCGCCAACGTCGGTCCGTGGACGCAGGTCTCCCGGCTCGGGAACCCGTTGTTCAACGAAGTGCTCGTGCCGATGGAGCGCAAGGACGACTGGAACCAGGACCCTCCGAACAACGACAGCAACTACGCCGACGGCGTGCTGCACCCGGAGCTCGCGAAGTTGCTGCCGGTGCTCTACCCGGGCGCGTTCCCGAACCTGGCCGCGCTGGTCGCGTCGGGCAAGCCGCGCGCAGATCTCGCCGCAGTCCTGCTCACCGGGATCCCGGCCGGTGTCGTGAGCCCGAACTTCCAGAACTTCACCGGCGCGACGCAAGCCGATCTCCTGCGGCTCAACATGGCGATCCCGCCGTCGGCGAAGCCCAGCAACCTCGGTGTGGTGGGCGGCGACCTGGCCGGCTTCCCCAACGGGCGCCGGCTGGCCGACGACGTGGTGAACATCGAGCTCAAGGCGATCGCGGGAGCGACGTACCCGCTCATCGACCCGACCTACACACCCGACGCGGCCGTCGGGATCGTCGATCAGGGCCTCACGTCGAGTGCGACCGACCAGACCGCGAGGGGCACGGAGCACTACCTCCCGTCGTTCCCGTACCTCGGCACTCCCCACAGCGGCTACGACGTTCCCGCAGCATGAGCAGCCACGATCACGATCACGATCACGATCACGACCACTCGGCCCGCCTCGAGCCGAGGTTGCCGCCGAGTGGTCAGGGCACGGTCGTGCTCGACATCGGCGAAGGGATCGGCGCGCTCGTCGTGCACACGCCGAGCGCGCTGTGCGGGATCGAGATCGAGGTCGCTCGGAGAGGCGAGGCGAACGCGTTCGTGCACACGGAAGTGCGCGAACGCGTCCTCCCCGAGGGCTCGGTGTACGCCGGGGTGTTCGTCGCGCTCGACGAGGGCGACTACACCCTGCTCGACATCGCCGAGCACCCTGCGTGTGACGTCACGATCACGTCGGGCCGCGTCACCGAGGTCGTGCTCGCGTAGCCGCCCGCGAGCCCGCAACGGCGGGCGTCAACCGGCTCCGGGTCGGCCGCCTACCGATCCTACCTACAAGTCGGTAGGATCGCGTCATGACCCTCACCGCGACGAAGTACGACCTGGTGGTCGAGCTCACGCCCACGATGGAGCGGCTCTACGAGCGTCACCTCGGGGCGACCAAGGCGTGGCTCCCGCACGAGCTCGTCCCGTGGGAGCGCGCCGCCGACTCGGCGCCGCGCGGCGAGTGGGACGCCGATGCGTCGCCGCTCTCGTTCGGGGTCCGCAGCGCCCTGGTGGTGAACCTCCTCACCGAGGACAACCTCCCCTACTACTACGAGACCATTCACCGGGTGTTCGCCGACGACATCTGGCGCGTGTGGGCCCGGCGTTGGGTCGCCGAGGAGATGCGCCACGCGATCGTGATCCGCGACTACATCACCGTGACGCACTCCGTCGACCTCGCGGCGCTCGAGGCCGGGCGCATGCAACAGGTCTGCGGCGGTGTGGTTCCCGACCCGGAGTCGGTCGCCGACACCCTCGTGTACGTCGCGCTCCAGGAGTTGGCCACGCGGATCGCACACCGCAACACCGGCACGATGCTCGACGACGACGCGGGTTACAAGGTGATGGCGCGCGTCGCCGCCGACGAGAACCTGCACTACCTCTTCTACCGCGACCTCGTGTCGGCCGCGCTCGAGATCGATCCGTCGGGCACGATGCTCGCGATCGAGCGCCAGGTGCGCACGTTCGAGATGCCGGGCACCGGCATTCCCGATTTCGCCGCGCTCGCCGCCGCTATCGCCGACACCGGCATCTACGACCTCTCGCTCCACCACGATCAGGTGCTCGTGCCCGTGGTGCTGCGCCACTGGGACATCGAATCGATCGAAGGCCTCGACGCCGAGGCCGAACAAGCCCGCGCTCGGCTCCTCGACTACATCGCGCGGGTCGAGCGGATCGGACAGGCAATGGTGCGACGCCGCGAGCGCCGGCTCGCGAACGCCGAGTAGTTACCGGTCGAGCACGGTCCGATCGAGGAACAGCGACATGAGGCCGGCGCACTGCCGGCCGAAGTTGGGAAGCGCGTCGAACGCGTGCGGCGCACCTTCGAACACGTGCAGCTCGGCGCGCGCTCCCGCATCGACGAGACGCTGATACATCAGTTGGCTGTCGCGCCAGTCGACCACCACATCGTTGTTGCCGGTGACGAGCATCGTCGGCGGAAAGTCGGCGCGTACGAAGTTGGCCGGGCTGATGCTCTCCATCTTCGCCTCCGACACATCGTCGCCCACGAGGTACTGCATCGCGTCGGGAGCGCCCAGCGCCCGCGCGCCCGGTCCGAGGAAGTCGGTGGGCGGGTAGAACGCGATGGAGGCGGCCACCGGTGCCTCCTGTTGCGCGGCGGCCATGAGCGACAGCTGCCCACCCGCGGAGTTACCCGACACCGCGATCTTCGAGGGGTCGAGGCCGAGTGCCGGCGCCTGCGCGTGGAGGTAGCGCAGCGCGGTGTTCACGTCGTCGATCTGGGCCGGCCATTTCGAAGCGGGCGCGAGGCGGTACTCACACGCCAGGCACGTGTAGCCGATCCGGCCGAGGAGAATGCCGTAGCCGCGGAGTTGCGTGCGGTCGCCCTGCGTGAAGCTGCCGCCGTGGATCAGCAAGACGCCGCTGCCGTTGGGAGCCGGCGGCCGGTAGACGTCGGCTTGAAGCTCCCGATCGCCGCCGCGCCCGACCACGACGGTCTCGACCTCGACGCGGTCACGTTCAGCCATGGCTCTCCGCACGGTCTTTGAGGCGCAGGTAGCGGTCGAGGTCGATGCGGATCTGGTGCACCAGCGAACGCACGCGCCCGTCGCCTTTCGCGATCGACTCGATCACCTCGTCGGTCAGCAACACGCGCATGTCGGCGGCATCCACCCACTGCACGCCGTCGTGCTCGGCGCTGAGCGCAACCTCACTGTCGAGGACGCGTCCGCGGTAGGAGACCGTGAGCGAATCGTGCCCGTACACGAAGATCGGGTACACACCGACGAGCTCGAGCTCACCGTCGATGCGCAGCCCGCACTCCTCGAACAGCTCCCGGCGGGCGGCGTCCTCGGGGAATTCGCCGGGATCGGCGGCGCCGCCGGGGAGGTACCACTGCCCGGCGAGCGCGGTCCCCTCGGCGCGCTGCAGCAACAGGATCTTTCCATCGCGCTCGGCGTACACGACCGCGCTCAACGTGTACCACGCGGGCACGAACTCGTCGCCCGCGACCCCCAGCACGTCGTCGCTCACCGGGCGGGAGCTTACGGCCGGCGAGATGCTCGCGTCGATATACGCGGCGCGCGGTCTCGGTCGTGAGGCATGCTCTGACGATGGCTTCCGTCGAGCTCGTCGTGACCGATCTCGACGGCACGCTGTGGTTCGGCCACGAGGAGATCCACGAGGCGACAGTCGCGGCCTGGGGTGAGCTCGAGGGCCGCGGCATACCCATCCTCGTCGCGACCGGTCGCCGGGTCGCCTCGACGCGAGGGCCGCTGGCGCGGCTCGGCTTCGCACCCCCGGCGGTGATGATGAACGGCGCGGTGGCGATCGATCTCCGCACCGACGAGCGGTTCCTTCGCCACCAGTACGCGACCGAAGACGCGGTGAAGACCCTGGCCGCGTTCCGCGCGGTCGGCGTCGAGCCTTGCGTGTACGTGGACCATCCCGACTTCGACGTGTTCGTCGGCGATCACCCGTCGACCCACCCGCAGCACCTCCGCGGGCTCGGCGCGTCGGCGGAGCGCGCCGATCTCGAGACCGTCGTCGGCACGATTCCCGTGTTGATGTTCGGGATCGTGGGTCATGCCGAGGAACCGCTCGCCGAGCTCGCGAGTGCGCTCGCCGGCACCGCCGTTGCCCACGTCGCGGGTTCCGACATGTACGGCGCCCACTCGTGCACCGCAACACCGATCGGCCTCTCGAAGTGGACGGGAGTGGAGGCGTTCTGCGCCCGCGCTGGTCTCGATCCGGAGCGCGTGCTCGCCATCGGCGACGGACCCAACGACCTCGAGCTGCTCGGCGGCGCCGCGGTAGCCGTCGTGCCTGCCGACGGGCACGACGTCGCGTTACAAGTCGCCGACCACGTCGTCGGCTCACCACGCGACGGCGGCTGGGCGGAGATCCTCGACCTGATCTGAGTCATCAGCGCTCGACGATCACACCGTCCCAAGCGTGCAGGCCAAGGGGATCCGCCGCCGACTCGCCGTCTCGGCTCCGATCGGTCGCGATGAGGATGTCGCCCGCAAGGCCGGGCAACTCCACCGAGGAATCCGACATGTTCAGCGCGACGACAACCTTCTCACCGCGCCGCCACGCCCACACGCCATCCGGAGCGGCCAGCGTCGCGTACGACCCCGCGCGCAGCTCCTCGCGTTGCTTCCGCAGGGAGATGAGGTCGCGCGTGAACGTCAGGACCGATCCGGGGTCGGTGCGCTGGTGCTCCGCGTTGGCGGCCGCGGTGTCGCCCAGCGGGAGCCACGGCGTCACGGTCGGCTCGGTGAAACCACCGCCGGGCACATCCCGCCAGTGCATCGGCGTCCGCATCGCGTCTCGTCCCGCGTACGCGGGCCAGTACTTGACGCCGAGCGGGTCACGCAGCTGCTCGCGCGCAACGGCGACGTCGCCGAGCCCGATCTCGTCGCCCTGATACAGCACCGGCGTGCCGCGCAACGCGAGCAACATCATCAGCGCGACCCGAACCTTGCGGGGATCGCCGCCGGCCCATCGCGTCGCGAATCTCGACATGTCGTGGTTCGAGCCGGTCCACACCGGCCAGGCATCCACCGGCAGCTGCGCCTCGGTTGCCTCGACGAGGCGCCGGAGGGGCTCGGCCTCCAGCGGTGCGGTGATGAACGGAAAGTTGAACGCGAGGTGCAGCTCGTCGGCGTCGAGGCCGTAGAAGCGCGCCAACTCGTCGCTCTTCTCCACCGGGGTCTCGCCGATGAGCAACCGCGGCGGGTCGTACGCATCGGCGATCTCCCGCCAGTGGCGGATGACGTCGTGCACCTCCGGGCGGTTCCCGTTGTAGACGACGCGCTGGCCGAGCGCCCGGGTTCCCGCATCGTCTTCCTCGGTGGCCGGCGGGTTGTCGCGCAACTCGGCGTCCTTCACGATCAGGTTGCACACGTCGATGCGGAAGCCGGCAACACCGCGATCGAACCAGAACCGCAAGATGTCGTCGAACTCGGAACGCACCGCTTCGTTCCACCAGTTCAAGTCGGGCTGCTGGGGCAAGTGGTTGAACATGTAGAACTGCTGCGTTGCGGGGTCGAGCCGCCACGCCGGCCCGCCGAAGCTGCTGAGCCAGTTGTTGGGCGGCGAGCCGTCGGGCTTCGGATCGGCCCACACGTACCAGTCGCGTCGGGCCGCGTCGCGCGCCGACCGCGACTCGACGAACCACGGATGCTGGTCGCTGGTGTGATTGGGCACGAGATCGAGCAACACCTTGATGCCGTGCTCGGCGGCCGCTTCGATCAGGCGGTCGAGATCGGCCAGCGATCCCATCTCCGGCTGCACCGCGCAGTAGTCGGCGACGTCATATCCCCAGTCTTCGTTCGGCGACACCGAGATCGGGCTCAGCCAGATCCCGTCTACACCGAGCCACGCGAGGTGATCGAGGTGCTCGACGATGCCCGCCAGATCACCGAACCCGTCGGCGTTCGAATCCGCGAACGAGAGCGGATAGATCTGGTAGAGAACGCCCGACTTCCACCAACCTTCTGCGCTCACGGCGCCGCGTCGGCGCGCAGATCGAGCGCGCCGGCGAGGGCGTGCGCGATCGGCTCGAGGCGCGATGCCTCGAACGGCGCGCGGAAGCCGACGATCACATGTTGTGCGCCGGCCTGCGCCAACGCCGCGGCCTCGTCGGCCACCGCGGTGGCCTCGGCTCCGGCCCGGACCTGCACCGAGATCTCGATCTCGGCCGGATCGCGCCCCACGTCGGCGCAGTGACCGTTCAGCACCTCGATCTTGTGGGCCAGCACCTCCGGCGTGCCGCCGGTGAGGTTCCACTGATCGGCGAAGCGCGCGGCAATCCGCAACGTGCGCTTCTCGCCCGCGCCACCGATGACCAGCGGCGGGCGCGGACGCTGCACCGGCTTCGGCTCGCAACGGGCATCGGTGAGCCGGTAGTACGCGCCGGCGAACGTCGAGACCTCTTGCGTCAGCAGCTTGTCGATCACCGCGCAGGCTTCCTCGAGCCGGTCGAACCGCTCGCGCAGCGGCGGCAGATCGATGCCGTACGCGGCGCTCTCCTCTTCGTTCCAACCCGCGCCGAGACCGAGCTCGAGCCGGCCGCCCGAGATCACGTCGAGGCTCGCCGCCATGTTGGCGAGCACCGCCGGATGGCGATACGGATTTCCGGTCACCATCACCCCGAGCCGGAGCCGCTTCGTCGCGCCTGCCAACGCCGCGAGCATCGTCCAAGCCTCGAAGCACGGCCCCGTGCGGTCCGCCTGCAGGATTGGATAGAAGTGATCGAAGTTCCAGCCCGCGCTGAACACCTCGATGTCGTCGGCCGCGAGCCACAGGTCGCGCATCGGTGCCCAGTCGGTGTCCTGCGGAACGGTCTTGAACGAGATACGCATCGCCGCAAACTATCCGCCCGACCTGTGCTGGGATGGGGCGATGCGTCTGTCTCGGATCGTCGCCGTCGGCCTCCTGGCCGCGCTGACTGCCGCGAGTTGCTCGACGGCGACTTCGAGCTCGAGCAACAACCTTGGACGCTCGCCTACGACTTCGACGTCGACGTCGAGGAGATCCGCGGCGTCGACGACGCAACCCGCCACCACGACGACCACGATCAAGCCGGCGACCAAACCGCTCGCACCCAAGAGCGGCGCATACGTGTTCCGGGTCGCGTTCGGCGGGCGGTCGCGCGAAGTCCGGCTCCACGTTCCGCCGGCCGCCGCAAGTGGCAAGCCGCTTCCCCTCGTGCTCAACCTGCACGGCGCCACGCAGAACGGCCTGTTGGAGGAGGCGCAGACCGGCATGGACGCATCGTCGGATCGCGACGGCTATCTCGTCGCCTACCCCGACGGCACCCGTATCGCCACCAAGCTCACACCGGATCCCGTTGCCAAAGACGCGCAGTACGGCTGGAACGCCGGCTACTGCTGCGGCCTGCCGATCACGAGGCACATCGACGACGTCGGGTTCCTGTTGCGCGTGATCTCCGACATCGGCGGGCGCACTCCCCTCGACCTCCGGCGCGTGTACGTGACCGGCATCTCCAACGGCGGCATGATGGCGTACGCGATGGCCGCCGAGGCGTCGGATCGCATCGCGGCGATCGCATCGATCTCCGGCCAGGTCGAGCTCCCGGCGATTCATCCGGCGCGCCCGGTCCCGACACTCGAATACCACAGCCTCGACGACCCCGTCGCGAAGTGGAACGGCGTGCCCGACACCGATCCGAAGCTGCGGTTCTCGGTGATGGCGGGCATCGACCAGTGGGTCGCCGCCGACGGCTGCGCGCCCCAGCCGCACGACGACCCGACCGTCGTCGGCACTGCAGCCACCCATTCCGCCGGCGAGACCGCGACGCTGGTCACTTACGCGCACTGCCGCGCCGGAAGCGTCGTGAAGCTCTGGCGCCTCACGGGCTCCGGACACGTCTGGCCCGGCGCGACGTTCAACACCGGCCCGAGAAGCACCTGGATCCTCGACGGCGTCGGGCGGGGAACGACCTTGGTCGACGCCAATGAAGACATGTGGCACTTCTTCGAGCAACACCCGCTGCCCGCGCGCTGACCGCCGCCGCGCTCAGGTCAGCACGCGCCCCGGGGTTCGCGCCGGTCGACGCGCCATCGCGCAGGAGCGCCTCACCATTGACCATCACCATGCGGTAGCCGGTTGCGTCGACCACGTAGCGGCCGGCGCCGGCCGGCAGGTCGGTGACGAAGCGAGGCGTCGGCTCGGTGGCGAGCGCGTCTCGGTCGATCAGGAGCACGTCGGCGGCCATTCCCACCGCGAGCGTGCCGCGATCGGTGAGTCCCTGCGCGCGCGCCGGTTGACCCGAGAGGCGCGCGACCGCCGCCTCGATCGGGAGCACGTCGCTCCACTCCGTGAGAAGGCGCGTCGTGTAGTCGGCGCCGCAGAAGCTGAGGAGGTGCGCGCCGCCGTCGCTGCTGCCCGGCATCATCAACGGATCACCGACCAACGTCGCGGTAGCCGCGCGATGCCGGGGATTCTCGGGCGCCGCGAGCGCGAACTGCGCCTCGAGATCGTCGGCGAGCGATACGTCGATGAAGGCGTCGAGATCGTCGCGGCCGTCGCCGAGCAGGGTGGCGAGCTCCGGCACGCTCAGCCCGACGAATCGCTCCGACTCCGGTCGGCTCACCCGCTCGCACCGGATGAGCGGCCAGAAGAACACGAACGCGTGGCCGCCCTTCGCGATGTCGGCGCGCATCGCGTCGCGTACGGCCGGGTCGCGCAACGCGTCGCGGCGCTGATCTTCCGGGAGCACCAGGACCCGCCGGAAGCTCGGCAGGTCGTCGAACAAGAACGTGTTCCCGAGCGCGAAGTGCGCACCCTGGCGATTGGCCGCGAACATCGGGTGCACGGTCAGACCGTCGACCTCGAGCTCGTGCGCGAACTCGACGCTGCGCACCCATCCGTCGGGTGCGCTCGGATGGAGCGGCGCCAGCGTGTTGAGGTGGATCGGACGACCGGCCGCGGCATCTGCCATCGCTCGTACCAGCGCCCGATCGGCGTCGTCGTAGCCGGTGAGGAACGACCTCGGAATGAACTCGATCGCTCCCCTGCCGTGCCGGCCGACCGTCTCGGCCAGCGCGATCAGCTCGTCGGCCTGCGCGTGGTTGCTGGGCACGCCGCGGCCGTCGTGCGCGACGTGCAACTCGAGCTGGCTCGACGTGAAGCCGTACGCGCCTTCGGCCAGCGCGGCCTCCGTGATCGTCACCATCCGCTGGATCTCGTCGGCCGACGCCGCCCGCTCCGACGCGGCGTCGCCCATGACCATCCGGCGCACCGCGCAGTGACCGACGTTTGCGGCCACGTTGACACCGAGCCGACCGCGGAGATTGCCCAGGAAGTCCCCGAATCCGCCGCCGCGCCAGTCGACGCCCGCTTGCAGCGCCTCGGGACTCATGCCCTCGACGCGACTCAGCATCAGCAACAGCCACTCGACGTCGTCGGGCCTGGCCGGAGCGAAGGTGAAGCCGCAGTTGCCGGTGAAGAGTGTCGTGACGCCGTGCCAACTCGCCGGCGACGCGGTGGGGTCCCAGTGCAGCTGCGCGTCGTAGTGCGTGTGCACGTCGACGAAGCCGGGAGTCACGAGGAGCCCGTCGGCATCGATCA
>CAZLEC010000086.1:0-11181 GCA_964558245.1 uncultured Burkholderiales bacterium
TCACGGCGCCTACTCCCGGTCGGTCACGGTCGCGCCCTCGGCGCCGCCGCCGGCGGGTGCGGTTGCCCTGCCCGTCGTCGTCACGGGTCTGCAGGTGCTGCGACCCCTGTCCGCCGCCGTCGGCCGGCGACTCGTCGAACCCGCTCGAGTAGTCGTCGTCGCTCGGGGATTCGGCCGGCGCGGCCGGCGCCGGCGGGCTCGGGGCAGCGGTCGCCGCCGGCGGCTCCGGAGCCGAGCTGACGGTCGCGCTCGCGCCGCTGCCATTGGTCGTGTCCGCCGACGGCGCGGGCCGGCGCCGGATCAGGGCCATCTCGTCGACCGGCTCGCTGCTTCCGGCCAGCGCGTTCTGCTCGTCGGCGAGCGACGCGAGGTCGTCGCCGCCCGAGACCGTCGAACGGATGCGGCGCGGCCGACCGGCATCGGACGCGCTCCCCGGCGCCGGGCCCGGCGACGAGTCGGCGCGGGCACCGTTGGACGCGGCGCCACCGTGCGCGCCGGCGGTCGCGGCCACGATGGCGTCGACGAGATCGGCCTTGCGCATACGGCTCACGGCCTTCACGCCCAGTGCCGACGCAATCTCGGAGAGTTGTCCCCGGTCCTTGCCGTCGAGCTGGGTCCGTTCGAAGGTATCGGTCATCTGTGATGCTCCCCCTGACCGGTCGAGACGAGCTCGGGGCGGATGCTTGCCGGTCTGGTCATTTCAGGACTTTGACAAGGAGTCGCGCCCCCGTAATCGGTTGGGTGGGGCTTCGTGGCCGAAACCGACGAACACGATCAGCGACCGGTCCTTCGGAGGACCTCACATGCGATCGCCGGCCCGAAGCTGCTCCTGCCGAAACGGAAGAGCGAAAACGGAAAGCGGAAACTTGCGAGGTATCCGGCCCCTGCCGGGCACACGAGCGCCGGACCAGGGTCTCGAAGGATCGACTTCACCTTACACCGGCCGGCTGACCGGCGCACAAACAGACGGAGTTGTCGTGAGAACACTCGGCCGAACCGGCCGATTCCTGAGTGTGTGCGCACCGTTTTCGGTCGGGCGACGCGGCCTCCGTCGCCGGAGATGATCCTCAGGCCGGAGCGAGCAGCAGACCCATCAACGTGTGGGCCGCGACGGGCGCGCTCGGCGCGGTCGCGGGCTCGGTGTACACGCCGCCCGCGCCGTCACGCGTCGAGTCGAAGAGGAGGTAGGGCACGGAGTCGGCGGTGTGCGTCTTGATCGTGCACGGTGTGGCGTGGTCGGGCAGCAGCAGGATCCGGTACGGCTCCGAACCGGCGTCGAGCGCGTCGACGATCGGGCCGATCACATCGGCGTCCCACCGCTCGAGCGCGTCGACCTTCACGTCGGCCAGGCCTTGGTGCCCGGCTTCGTCGGTCGCTTCGACGTGCAAGACGAAGAGGTCTCGATCCTCGAGCGATTGCAGGCACGCGCGCGCCTGGGCTCCATAGTCGTTGTCGAAGCCCGCGGTCGCGCCCGGAACGTCGACGACTTCGATGCCCGTGAGCACGCCGAGGCCCTGCACGAGATCGACGGCAGAAGACATGCGGCCGGCGACACCGAACGTGTCGTCGAACCGCGGAAGCGCGGGCTTCACACCTTGGCCCCACAACCAGATCTGGGTGGCCGACGACCCGACCTCGAGCGCAGCCTCGCGCACGACGGCGCGCGACGCGTCCATGAGCGCGCGCAACCTGGGAGCCGCCGGACCGGTCGGGAACACGGCGGTCATCCCCGTGAGGTCGTGCGGGGGCGTGCACTCCGCCGCGCCCCAGTCGGCCGGAACCACGCAGAGATGCCGGTACTCGACTCCGGGGTGGAACCGCACGCCGTCGCGGCCGTTGCCGAGGTTGGCGTCGAGCGCGGCGACGATCGGATGGCTCTGCTCGCTCGACACGTGACCGGCGGCGAAGTCGACCATGACCGGAGGGTCGTCGCCGGAGACCGTCACGAGGTTGCACCGGTACGCGACCTCGCCGGGTGCGAGCTCGACGCCCATCGCGGCGGCCTCGATCGGCGCGCGCCCGGTGTGGTACCGAGCGGGATCGAACCCGAGGATCGCCATGTTGCCCACGTCGCTTCCGGGCGGCAGGCCCGCCGGGATCACCTCGGCGCGCCCCACCTCCGCGCGCGCCGCGATCCGCGCGAGGTGCGGCATGCGCGCGGCTTCGAGCGGCGTCTTGCCTCCGAGCGCGGGGAGCGGAACGTCGGCACAACCGTCGGGGACGAACACGAGGTATCGCACGCGACGGATGGTAACCAGACCGGCAACGTAACCTCCGCGTGTGCGCGTCACCGCCGGGTTCGCGAAGGTCGGGGCCGCACTCGCCGCGGTCGTGCTGGCCGGTGCGTGCTCGAGCAGCGCGCCACACGCGGCGCCCTCGACCGCACCGATCTCGCCGGTGACCTCCACCTCGCAACCGGCGCCGATCAGCTCGACTCCGAACACACCAACGACGCACCCGACGAGCACCACAGCTGCGGCGCCCGTCGTGCCCACCGCCGCGGATCTCACCGCGGCGCGCGTCCGCTGGCAACGCGTCGTGTCGGGCCTGTCGAGCCCGGTCGCCGTCATCTTCCGCCCGCACCCCGCCGGCGCCGCCGGCGCCGCCGGGGCGATGTACGTGGTCGAGCAGACGGGCACGCTCCGGCTGGTAAGCGACGGCCGCGCGTCGTCGACACCGGCGCTCGACCTGCGCGCCAACCTGAGTCACGGCAACGAACAGGGGTTTCTCGACGCCGCGTTCTCGCCGAGCGGCACCAAGCTCTACGTGAGCTACACCGACGCCGACGGCAACACGAACGTCGACGAGTACACGATGCGAGGCGCGGCCGCCGATCCCGGCACGCGCCGCCGCGTCTTCTTCACGAAGCAGCCGTACTCGAATCACAACGGCGGCGAGATCACGTTCGGACCCGACGGCATGCTCTACATCGGCCTCGGCGACGGCGGCAGCGAGGACGATCCCGACAACTACGGCCAGAACCTCTCGACGCCGCTCGCCAAGATCCTGCGCATCGATCCCGACCCCGACGGCGCCGCGGCCTACAGCGTGCCGGCCGACAACCCGTTCGTGGGCCGCAAGGGAGTCGCGCCCGAAACGTGGATGTGGGGACTGCGCAACCCGTGGCGCTTCACCTTCGACCGCGAGACGGGCGACACGTGGATCGGCGACGTCGGCCAGGACAAGTACGAAGAGATCGACTTCGCGCCGCGCGGCCAGAAGGGCATCAACTGGGGATGGAGCGCGCGGGAAGGTTTCCATGCGTACAAGGGCGCGGAGCCGGCCGGCGCGCGTGACCCGATCGTCGAGGCACCCCACAGCGCGGGGTACTGCGCGATCGTCGGCGGCTACGTGTATCGGGGCCGTGCGATCCCCCGCCTCGACGGCGTGTACCTCTACGGCGACGACTGCCGGCCCGACATCGAGGCGATCGCCCCGCACGACGGGCGCGTGATCGCACAACGCGATCTCGGGATCCAAGTGGACGCGCTCACGAGCTTCTGCGAAGACGGCACCGGCGAGCTCTACGCGGTCGCGCGCGGCGGAACGGTCTACAAACTCGTACCGGCGTGAGTACGGGGTCTGTGAGACCCCAGCTCACGCCGGTTCGTTGGGTGGGGTCAGTGCGACGCGCGCTTGATCACCGCGCCGCCGATACGACGCGTGATCGCTTGCGGGGTCACCGACGAGACCAGGCCGAGCACCTTGTTCACGGTGCCGGGGATGGCGACGGCCCGGTTCTGCGCCAAGGCGTCGAGGCCGACGGTCGCGACCTCGTCGGCTTCCTGCCACATGAATCCCGGGACGTCACCGGCCGGCACGCTCGCCGCGGCCTGGAAGCCGGTGTGGGTGAACCCGGGGCAGAGCACCGTGACCGACACGCCGGTGCCTTTCAGCTCTTCGTGGATCGCCTGCGTGAACGAGGTGACGAAGGCCTTCGTCGCGCCGTAGGTCGCGTTCATCGGGCCGGGCTGAAAGCCCGCGAGCGACGAGACGTTGAGGATCCCGCCCCGGCCCCGCCGCACCATCTCGCCCGCGGCCGCGTGGGTCAGGCGCACGAGCGCCACGACGTTGAGCTGGATCTCGCGAACCTCGGTGGCGAGATCGAGCTCGTGGAAGGCGCCGAACGAGCCGAACCCGGCGTTGTTCACCACGACGTCGATCGGCGCGTCGGTGTCGCGACACCGGTCTTCGACGCGCTGGAGCTGCGCCGGGTCGGTCAAGTCGGCCGGCAACACCTGCACGCTCGCGTTGCACGCGCTCTCCAGCTCCTTCGCGAGTGCCTCGAGGCGGGTCTGGTCGCGCGCCACCAACACGAGGTCGTGACCCCGCTCGGCGAGCCGGCGGGCAAGGTGCTCGCCGATTCCTGACGACGCACCGGTGACGAGGGCAATCGGTCGGGGCACGGCGGGTCTCCTTCAACGGGGCTCGGGCGCGACCCTACGCCCGTGCGCCGGCACCCGACTCGTCGAACTGCTTACGCCGGTGTGGTGGCCGGCTGAGCCGGTTTCGTCCGGACGGAGCTCACGAGCTTGCCCTTGACCACGATCCGTTGCGCCGCGCTGTGCTTCGGGTTGCACGCGAACAGCGTGATCGTCGGCGTGCGGGTCGGGTCGGTGATCGCGATGTCGGTGGGGAGCACGATCGTGATCGACGTGACCGCATACGTGAACACGCCGTACGACATGTCGAACACGACCTTGTCGCCGACCGCGAGCTGATCGAGATTCAGGAACGGATGCGTGTGCGTGACGCGGTGGCCGGCGAACACCGAATTGCCGATGCGGCCGGGCAATGCGGAGCCGGGCCAGTGACCGGGCCCGTGATCGACCACGGTGAGCCACACGCCCTCGAAGATCGGGTGCACGAGATCGATCTTGGGGATGAGGATCGTGCCGATCTGGTTGACCGGCACGTTCGCGTAGGGATCCGCCGGCGCGGGCGTGGGCTGCGGCAACGCGATCGTGGTCGTGGTGCTCGGAGGCGCCGTCGTGGTGGTGGAGGTCGTCGCCGTCGTCGGGGCGACCGGGGTCGGAGCGAGCGCGTGGGCGCTGCCGCCACGCGACACCGCGACCACCGTCGCTCCGCCCGCGACCGCGAGCACCACGGCGACCGCAGCCGCGACGAATGTCCGGCGACCTCTCATCGGCAACTCACAGACCGAGCTCGGCGAGAACCTGCTCGACGTTCGCGTCCACCGCAGGCTTGGGCTCGATCTCCGAGATGGCGCGGTTGGGATCTTTCAGACCGTGACCGGTGACGGTGCACACCACTACCTCGTCGCGCTCCACCAAACCTTGAGCGGCTCCTTGGAGCAGCCCGGCCACCGACGCGGCCGACGCGGGCTCGACGAACACTCCTTCGAGTGACGCCAGGAGCCGGTACGCGTCGAGGATCTGGGCGTCCGTGACCGACCCGATCGCGCCGCCCGACTCGTCGCGGGCGGCGATCGCGGAGTCCCAACTCGCGGGGTTCCCGATGCGGATCGCGGTGGCGATCGTCTCCGGGTGCAGCACGGGCTCGCCCAGCACGAGCGGCGCGGAGCCCGCGGCCTGCCAGCCGAGCATCCGCGGCGCCTTCGTGGAGAGATGGTCGCGCTCGTACTCCGTGTAGCCCTTCCAGTACGCGGTGATGTTCCCTGCGTTGCCCACCGGTATGCAGTGCACGTCGGGGGCGTTCCCCAGCGCGTCGCAGATCTCGAACGCGGCGGTCTTCTGACCTTCGATCCGGAACGGGTTGATCGAGTTGACCACGGTGACTCCCCCGCGCTCACCGAGCTGGCGCACGATGTGCAGGGCGTCGTCGAAGCTGCCGCGTACGGGCACGACCTTCGCGCCGTGGATGAGCGCCTGCGCGAGCTTGCCCAGCGCGACGTGCCCGTCGGGAATGATCACCGCCGCGACCATGCCCGCACGCGCCGCGTACGCGGCGGCCGACGCCGACGTGTTCCCCGTCGACGCGCACACGACCACCTTGGCGCCGTCCTCGGCGGCCTTGGAGATCGCCACGGTCATGCCCCGGTCCTTGAACGAACCGGTCGGGTTGGCGCCCTCGACCTTCAACAGCACCCGCGCGCCGACCTGCTCCGACAAGCGCGGGGCTTCGACCAGCGGAGTGTTGCCCTCGTTCAGCGTCACGACGGGCGTGCGATCGCTGACGGGGAGCCGGTCGCGATAGGCCTCGATGATGCCCGGCCATCCGGCGTGCGCGAGCTCGGTCATTCTTCTCCTCCGACGACGCGCAGCACCGACCCGACCTGCTTCACCGCTTCGAGATCGCGAACGGCGCGGATCGTCGCCGCGACCGCGGCTTCACGCGCGACGTGCGTGACGAAGATCAACCGGGCGTCGTCGCCCTGGCCCTTTTGCTGCATCGACTGGATCGACACCTCGTGCTCACCGAACACGCCCGAGATCGTGGCCAGCACGCCCGGACGGTCGGCCGCGTCGAGCGACACGTAGAACTGCGACGACGTCTCGTCGATCGGCCGGATCGGCCGGCGTTCCAGCGCGCCGACCGTCGCACCCCGGGCGCCGGAGTGCAGGTTCTTCGCCGCGTCGATGAGGTCGCCGAGCAAGGCGCTCGAGGTCGGCCCGCCGCCGGCGCCCCGGCCCAGCAGCATCAGCTCGCCGACCGCCTCGCCCTCGATGAACACCGCGTTGAACGAGCCGCGCACCGACGCCAGCGGATGCCCGACCGGCACCATCGCCGGGTGCACGCGCGCGCTCACGGCGCCGTCGTGCTCCTCGGTAACGGCGAGCAGCTTGACGACGTAGCCGAGCTCCGCAGCCGCGCCGATGTCGTCGGCGGTGACGTTGCGGATTCCCTCGCGCGAGACGTCGCCCGCGACCACGCGCGCGCCGAACGCAATCGACGCGATGATCGCCGCCTTCGCCGCGGCGTCGAAGCCGTCGATGTCGGCGGTCGGGTCGGGCTCCGCGTAGCCGAGCTCCTGCGCTTCGGCCACCGCGTCGGCCAGCGAGCAGCGTTCCTCGGTCATGCGCGTGAGCACGTAGTTGGTGGTGCCGTTGACGATTCCGGTCACCCGGCGGATGCGCTCGCCCACCAGTGACTCCCGCAGCGGGCGGATCAGCGGGATGCCACCCGCGACCGACGCCTCGAACAGGAGGTCGACGCCGGCGGTCGCCGCGACCTCGAAGAGCTCCTCACCGAAGTTCGCGAGGAGCTCCTTGTTGGCCGTCACGACCGGCTTGCCCGACTTGAGCGCCGACAGGATCAACGAGCGGGCGGGCTCGATGCCACCGATCATCTCGACGATCACGTCGACGTCGGGGTCGGCGACCACGAGCTCGCCGTCGTTGGTGAGCACGCCCGGCGCGAAGGTGACCGAGCGTTCCTTCGTGAGGTTCTGCACGGCCACGCGCGTCACGACGATTCGCACGCCCGATCGGCGTGTGATCAAGTCGGCGTTGGCGTCGAGGAGGCGGACCAGCGCCGTCCCGACGTTGCCGCAACCGAGGATGCCGACCCGTACCAGCCCGTCGTCGTTGCGCACCATGCCTCCATTCTCGCGGATGCGCCGCGCCAGGATTTTCGGGGCCGGGATTCGGGGTTGGGGCCCGGACTAGTCCTGATCGAGGCGAACGAGGTCTTCCGGGCCCTCTCGGCGGACCACGACCCGAGATGAGCCGTCGCGGACGAACACAACGGCCGGGCGCCCGAGCTTGTTGTAGTTCGAGGCCATGGAGTGCGCGTAGGCGCCGGTGACCGGCGTCGCGAGGACTTCACCGACCGTGACGTCGGCCGGGAGGTGGGCGTCGCGCACCAGCAGGTCTCCCTGCTCACAGTGCTTGCCGGCGACGGTGACCACGTAGGCGCGGGCCGCGCCCGCACGCCCGGGCAGGAACGCCTCGTAGCGGGCTCCGTAGGTGACGGGCCGGAGGTTGTCGCTCATCCCACCGTCGACGGCTACGTAGGTGCGCACGCCCACGATCTCCTTGATCGTGCCGACCGTGTAGAGGGTGAGGCCCGACGGCGCCGCGATCGAACGGCCGGGCTCCACTGCGATCGCCGGCCGCGAACGGGTGTGCGCGCTCGCCAGGGCGGCATCGATCCCCCGGTGCAACGCGTCGGCATAGGCCGCGATCGTCGGCGCTTCGTCGGTCGCGACGTAGCGCACGCCGAGCCCGCCGCCGACGTTGAGCTCGTCGACCGTCGCGCCGGTCTCCCGCTCGACCGAGCGCACCAACTCGACCATGTGCGCGACGGCGCGCTCGAACGAGTCGAGGCGGAACACCTGCGAGCCGATGTGGCAGTGCAGCCCCCCGAAACGGAGCGTGCCGCTCTTCACGACGCGCCGCGCCGCCTCGAGCGCATCTCCGCTCTGCAGCCCGAAGCCGAACTTCGAGTCTTCCGTACCCGTCTCGATGAACTCGTGGGTGTGCGCCTCTACGCCGGGGGTGACGCGGATGAGCACCTTCCCCGCGAATTCCGACGCGGCCGTCAACGACTCGAGCCGGTCGAGCTCCTCGAAAGAGTCGGCCATGATCCGGCCGACCCCGGCGGCCGTCGCCGTCTCCAACTCCGCGACCGACTTGTTGTTGCCGTGGAAGACGATGCGCTCGGGCGGGAAGCCCGCGTGCAACGCGACGTAGAGCTCGCCGCCGGTCGCGACGTCGATCATCAGGCCCTCTTCGGCCACGAGGCGCGCCATGGCCGTGCAGAGGAACGCCTTGCTCGCGTAGGCGACGTGATCGCCGAAGCGCGCGCGGTACTCGCGGCACCGCGACCGGAGCTCCTCCTCGTCGTAGACGTAGAGCGGCGTGCCGTACTGCTGGGCAAGGTCGGTCAGTGCGACGCCGCCGACCGACACGCCCCCGCCGGCGTCGATGCGCGCCGACGCCGGCAACAGCGACAGGTCGAGCGGCGAGTCGGGATCGCGCGGTCCGCTCACGAGGCAGCTTCGGCGTCGTCGGTGTCTTCGTCGTCGTCGAGGCGGGCCATCTCCTCCGGTGCGCTCACGCCGAGGAGCCCGAGCGCGGCGGCCAGGCCGATGCGGCTCGCCTCGGCGAGCCACAGGCGCGCCTGCGTGAGCTCGGCGTCGTCGGTGATGACCCGGCAGTCGCGGTAGAAGCCGTGGAACGCGCGCGCGAAGTCGCGCACCCACGTGGAGATCTTCTGCGGAGCGCGCGTCGCGGCCGCGTCCGCAACGACGTCGGGGTACAGCGCGAGCGCGCGCAGGAGCTCGCCCTCGCGCTCGTGCGTGAGCGGCGAGAGGTCGACCGACTCCAGCGGGAGCCGGGTGACGCCCGCCGCCTCGGCGCGCCGGGCGATCGACGAGACCCGCGCGTGCGCGTACTGCACGTAGTAGACGGGGTTCTCCATCGACTGCGACGTCACGATGTCGAGGTCGAAGGTCTGCGGCGAGTCGATGCCCTGCAAGAGGAAGGTCATGCGCGCGACGTCGGGATCGACCTCGTCGAGGATGTCGGCGAGCGTCACGATGTTGCCCGCGCGCTTCGACAGGCGCACCTCCGCGCCGTCGCGGACGAGCTTCACGAGCTGGCCGAGCAGCACCTCGGGCTCGGGCGGCGGCCCGAAACCCAGCGCCTGCATGCCGGCCTGCGTCGACTTCACCTGCCCGTGGTGGTCGGCGCCCCACATGTCGATCAGGTGGTTGGAGCCCCGGGCGAGCTTGTCGCGGTGATACGCGAGATCGTTGCAGAGATACGTGGTGGAACCGTCCGACTTCACGAGCACGCGGTCGCGGGAGTCGCCGAAATCGGTCGTGCGCAGCCAGCGCGCGCCCTCGTGCTCGTACACCACGCCCTTCTCGTCGAGCACGCGCAGCACGTCGGTGACCTCGTCGCGCTCGTGCAGCGTGCGCTCGGAGAACCACGTGTCGAAGTGCACGCCGATACGGGCGAGGTCGTTGCGGATCCCGTCGGTGATGCGCTGCACCCCCCATTCGCAGGCAGCTTCCGGTGACACGTCGTCGCCGAGCTCCGCGTGCAGATCGCGCGCCAGGTCGATCAGGTACTCGCCCTGGTAGCCGTCCTCGGGCGGGTTCTCACCGCGGTAGCGGGCATACAGCGAGTCACGGAACGTCGCGAGCTGGTTGCCCGTGTCGTTGAGGTAGTACTCGCGGTGCACGTGCGCGCCCTGCGCCGCCAAGAGGTTCGCGATCGCGTCGCCCACGGCGACCCACCGCCCGCCTCCGGCGTGGAGCGGCCCGGTGGGGTTGGCCGACACGAACTCGAGGTTGATCCGCTCGCTCGCGAGCGCGTCGGAGGTGCCGAAGCGATCGCCCGCCACCACGACCGACCGCAGCACGTCGTGCAGCCACGTGGGCGCGAGATAGAGATTGACGAAACCGGGCTTCGCGGCTTCCGCGCGGGCGAGGTGCGGCACGTTCGCGGCCTCGAGCGCGGCGACGATCCGCTCCGCGATCGCCAATGGGTTGCCGCCGACGACCTTCTGCAGCGTGAGGGCGACGGGCGTCGCCCAGTCGCCGTGATCGCGCTGGCGCGGGGGCTCCAGCACGATCGGGCTCGGCGGTTCGGGCAGGCCCGCGTCGAGAACGGCCTGGTGAACCGCGTGGGCGAGGTCGTCCCGGATCATGTGGAGCCCGAAACCCTACCGCAGGCCAAAAAAACCAGTGCAAACATTGTCCGACCCTTCACTAAAGGAACGAATGCCGCTATCCTCCCGTTTCAGCAAGGGGTCAAATGGAGCGGGGCGGCCATGACACACCCAATTGGGCACGACGCGACCCGCGGGGCAACACCAGGGAGGGTCAGTGCCGCAGCAGGCGGGTTACGGGCGGGGATTGGGAGCAATCTTTCCCGGCGCTGCAACTGGACGATTCGACGCCGAGTCGGCGCGCGCAGGTGGAGCTCCAACGATGACTGATCCGAGCGAGGAACTCCTCGCAACCATCGCGACGACCGACTCCGGTATCGCGCTCATCTACCAGTCGCTCGACGCGCTCGTCGAGCAGTTCTCGCTCGAAGACGCGGCCGTGGTGCTCGAGGAGCGCCAGATCGGCCGCCAGATCTTCTGCGCCGGGCGCCGGCCGCTCAGCCAGGACGACGACGAGCTGCTGGTCGCGCCGCCGGGTCTCTACACGCAGCCCGCGCTCGAGCACGACGACTTCGACCGGTCGCTCATGCTGTCGCTGTGCGTGCTGGCGCTCCGCCTCGACGTCGTGCGCTACGACGC
>CAZLEC010000087.1:0-4246 GCA_964558245.1 uncultured Burkholderiales bacterium
GGATGTTCCGCTCCTTCGTTGACTCCAGATAGACGAGTTCGCGCTCACGGTCGCATCGTTCGAGGATCGGGCCGAGTATCGCCGCTCCTGCGCCGCGGCCTTGATGCTCGGGATCGGTTCCGAGCATTTGGAGGTACCAGTGTCGTTCTTTGGGATGGTGGCCCTCGACGTACAGCAGGCCGCGGGCGCGTGTCGCGATGCGCAAGCCGACGAGCCGAGCGGTGTTCAGTCCGAGCCGCGCGTCGGTGAATCGATCCATCGGGAAAGTGCCTGGCGGATTCCAGATGGCGGCGCATCGCGTGTCGTCGGTCGCGTACACCTCACCGAACGGGAGCGAAGCGCGCAGCAACGCACGAAAGAAGCTGGGGAGTTTGCGACGCCGAGCCGCATCGTCGGGGAAGAGCCACGTCGTCAACGGGTCGTCGTCGAAGGCCCGCGCCAACGTAGTCGCAAGCGCGCCCACATCGGAACCTTGCGCCTTACGAATGGTATGAGCACCCACACAATCAGACTACGTGCAATCGTCTGCGTCGAACGCGGCCAACGGCCGCAGCGACCGCACGGCCTCCAAGCTCTCATCAAGGGTTCACGCGAAGTTGGGGCTGGCCCAGTTCGCCGGACACCGTTACCGTCACTGATTGATCATCGCCCGGGGCTGTTCGCCAGTGGTGAGCTCAAGGCAGTCGGCGTCGACGAGGACGTGTTTTCGTCGGACTGATCGCTCTCGAGGAAGGAGACGGCTACCTGGATCGGTCAGTGTGTCGATGAGACGACGACTTGATTGCGTCCCAGCTTTTTGCGCGGTAGGCGGCGGCGTCGGCATCTTTGATGAGTAGGTCGGGGAGTGGTTGGCCAGTGTCGATCGCCACTCCGATACTGATTCCGAGTTCGGCGAGGCCCGGTCCGACTCGGAACGGGGTTTCGAGTGCGCGGCGTATCCGGTCCGCGATGCGGGTCGCGTCGGCGCACGCTCAAGGAGTGGCGCCGACGAGGGCCCCGCGTGTGATCTCGTCTCCGCGGCCCCCGTAACACTGACGGTCTACGCGGTCATCGCGGTGTCGGTGGCCCTCGTCGTCTTTCGCCGCCGCGATGTCGCATCCTGAACGAGCGTGGCTCCCGAGAGGGGAAACATCGGGAGCCACGCCGGCGCGCTTGCTCACGTGGCCGCGCACTCCGCGCGGATCGCGCGCGCGTGCCAGTAGACGGTCGCTCCCTGAGAAATGCGTGGCAAGGGCGTCAACGCGGCCGGAGAACTTGTTTTGACTCCGATCCGGAGATGATCCGGCGCAGCGGGACCGTCACGTTTCCGAGCTGGTGTCGCCGTTGTTGAGTTCTACTTGAGTGTTCGATGTGGAACTGGCCCGTAACCGTGACGAACGACTTCGAAACGACTAGAGATTGTCCCGATGATGGTGCATGAGTACTAACGGCCTACCCGCCGCGCACAGCGCGCGGGTGAATCGAGCGTCGGGCATGGTGTCGGTCCAAGCGAAGTGCTCGATCGCGGACGCGGTCGCGTTGATGCAGAACACCGCTGACGCGACTGATGTCAGTATCGAGGAAGTCGCCGACTGCGTGCTGGACCGCTCCATCAGCTTCGAGACCTAGCTCCTCTGCTCCGGCGTCGTGAGCTCTGGACGGCTGTCGAGAGTGTCCGCGGCGGCCTATGTCTGGGTAGGCGAGCTCTCGTTCGCCACGGCCACGGGCCGCCCGATAGTGGTCAGCGATGGGTCGGATTCGGGTTGAGGCCTCTGCGTCGAGGAAACCGCTGCGACGACGCGGTCGCGTCCCTGGGCCTTGGCTTCGGAGAGTCTTCCATCGGCCGACTTCAGCACATCCTCGAAACGGGTTCCGGAGTCGGAGTCGGAGAGTCCGAAGCTGACCGTGAAGTGAGGAACCGACGCGTCGCTTTGGGCGCGGGCGAGGTTCTCTCGCACTCGTTCCAAGACCTGCGTCGCATCGGTAAGTGTGCAGTCGGGTAGGACCACGACGAATTCCTCGCCGCCGTAGCGGGCGGGGATGTCTCGGGGCCGGACGCTGTCGCGAAGGACGCGGGAGAAGAGCCTCAGCGCGCGGTCTCCGGTGTCGTGGCCGTAGACGTCATTCAGTTGTTTGAAGTGATCGAGGTCCCCGTACGCAATGGCGTACGGTTCGCCGGACTCGACGACGCGTCGGACTTCGTCTTCGAGGCTGCGTCGGTTCAGAAGTCCGGTGAGTTGGTCGCTGCGGGCCTCGGTCTCGGAGCGGTTGAATGCCCGCAACATCCCGATTCGGTCGCCAGCTTTTCGCGAGATGAGCTCCAGGCGCGTTCCGGTCTCGGCGTCGATCGAGCGTCGTGGTGCGTCGATCACATGGAGGACGCCGATGCTTTTGCCGCCGATGGAGAGCGGCACGCACGTGGCGGAGCACGCGCCGTCGGGTCGGTCGACGAGTTGGGGGCACGCGTCGAGCGCGTCGCTGTCGGTGAAGTGCTGTGTTTGTCCGCGGGTGATAGCGGGGCAATCGCGAGGTGTGCCGACCGGGCATCCGCTGTTCTCGGGAGGGAGGTTGAGCGCGAGAACTTGGTGCAAGTGCGCGCGGCTGGAATCGGCAACGAGAACTTGCGCGCGTTCCCCGGGCGCGACTTCGCCGATCGCACGCGCGACCCTCATGTACGCGGCCTCCTCGGTGTGCGCCATCTCGAGGGATCGGGCCAGGCGCGTTTCCAGATCGTTGCGGTCGGCATCCACACCCCGCTCCGTCTCGTGGGCGCGGAAGAGTCGCTCGCGCCGTCGAACCGATGCGTACGTGGCGCTGAACGCAAGCATCAGAAATACGAGCTCGACCGCGGTCGTCACCAAGAGATCCCGTCGGCTGTGAGCGACGGTCGCCGCGGTGACGGTTGCGTCGTGAGCCTGCACCCGCGCGTAACGCGAGCGTAGGGTTTCGATCGCGGCGACCTGGGTTGCTCCCGCGCTAGCGATCTTCTCGGAAATATCGGTTGGCGCAGTCTTCCCCGTGGCGGGAGCCAACAGCGAGAATCGCCGGCGTTGGGCGCTCTCGGCCGTCTTTCTCAGTTGGGCCTCGCCGGTGACGCCGGTGACGCCGGTCGCGAGCCGCTTGTAGGTCGCCCAGGCCGTGTCGGCGCCCTGCAGGTTCTGGGCATTCGCGGGCTGGGAGGTTGTCCCACCTCCGCCGGTTGGCACCGCAAGACTCTGGGCCATATCGGCGATATTCGAGCGGTAGAGCATTTCGGCGCTCGTAAGCGCATCCGAGATCGCGGCCTCGCGTACGACACGCCGGTATGAGTGATCGATCTGTGTGAGGCGCACGAACATCACGATTCCGACCGTCGTCAACGCGACCACTGCGGCGAACGCGACTGCGAGAACCTGCTGAAGTGGCGTCAAACGTTGGCGGGAGACGGGACGCGAAACGTCCTGGTCCGCGTCTCGTAGCGTCATGCGTCGCGATTCATATGCTCCGGACGTCGGTTGTCAGGCGTACAACCTTGAGTGACCCGAGCGGAAGAATCAACGCGATCGACCCGACATCGATCGCAGTTGCAACTCTCCCTCGTCGCGATCGACCGCCGCGAACGAGCGCCGGCCTACCTCGTGGGTACCCCGACCGTGTCCGCCGACACGGTAGGCGACGCAGGCCCTGCTGTCCCATGCGAGAAACAGTCCACCTTCAGGCGAGACGCGAGCGGTCGTGGTCCCGTACCGATCCTTCAGCGTAGGACCCTCGACCACGCGGTGTTCGACGACTGGGGCGACATCACAAGAAGGAAGTCGCGCCGATGAGCCGTTCGCCGTCGTGGACAGCTGCAGCGAGACATGCGCGTCGACTGTGGACCACCGGCTTCGAAGTTCCGCGGCAGCCAGGTGGAGACGCCGGCGTTGCGAAACGTGCGCGCTTCGACGTGTGCCAAGAGTTCGTGGTTGGGGTTCGATAAGGCATTGGTGCGCGCCGAGATCCAGCCACGGTGCGACGTGTGTGGATGTGGGTCGCATCGAGGCGGCGAGGATCACGAGAAGTCGCGGGTCCACTCCCGGCATCGTTCCCGCGTACGCGCGGCCGGCGAGCGTCGATGCTGACGTCGCTTCAGCCGGCGGGAGCAGCTGATGTTGCGAGACGCGAAGCGAGGTACCGACCCGCCTCAGGTGACACCGACCACCTCGATGGTCGTCGAGACGCCGAAGCCTCCAATGAAACGAACTCCTTCAGAACGGGAGACGCGGGTCGCGGATCCAGAGAATCTTGC